>JANTFK010000085.1 GCA_024763595.1 Bacteroidales bacterium
CAGTCCTTCGGAAGCCATCTCCCTGAAAGTGATCCTGCTGATACCGAACTGACGGATATATCCCTTGGGTCGTCCGGTCAGCTTACAACGGTTATGAAGCCTGATGGGATTCGAATTACGCGGCAACCTGCTCATTCCCACATAATCGCCTTCAGCTTTAAGTTTTGCTCTTTTCTCAGCGTACTTTTCAACCAGTTTCTGACGCTTTACTTCACGAGCTTTCATTGATTCTTTGGCCATGGCTCTATTTTTTTTCGTTTTTGAACGGAATACCAAATTCTTTCAGCAGGGCACTTCCCTCTTCATCGGTTGCGGCTGAAGTAACAAATGTGATCTCCAGCCCCATAATCTTGCTGATCTTGTCGATATCAATCTCGGGAAAGATGATCTGTTCTGTAATTCCCATGGTATAGTTACCACGGCCATCCAGTTTGGCAGTGACACCCTTAAAGTCACGGATCCTTGGCAGGGCCACATTGATCAGCCGCTCCAGGAATTCATACATCCGCTCCCGGCGAAGTGTCACTTTTACACCAATGGGCATTCCCCTGCGCAGTTTAAAATTTGAGATATCCTTGGTAGAGGTGGTTTGTATCGCCTTTTGACCTGCAATCAGGGTCAGTTCCTCCTGCGCAACTTCAATGAGTTTTTTATCTGCAATTGCCTGACCAACACCCTGGTTGAGTATGATCTTCTGCAGGCGCGGGGCTTGCATCACCGAAGAATAGCCAAACTGCTTCATCAACGCAGGGACAATCTCGCCGGTGTATTTTTTCTGTAACGTAGGTATATATTGCTTGCTCATTTTATTTGATCTCCTCACCTGATTTTTTTGCGTAGCGCACTAATTTATTGCTATCATTGAGTCTTCTGCCGGCCCGGGTTGCTTCACCTGTGGAGGGATCCACCAGGTTCAGGTTGGAAATATGAACAGGAGCTTCCTGTTTGGTAATTCCCCCCTGCGGGCTATTGGCATTGGGTTTGGTGTGCTTGGATACCATGTTCACACCTTCCACGATGGCCCGGCTCTTATCACGATCCACATCCAGGACACGGCCCTTCTGGCCTTTGTACTCTCCTGAATTGACGATCACCTGGTCACCTTTCTTAATATGTAATTTCTTCTGCATGGGTTTGATCATTTGATTTTTTACAATACCTCCGGAGCCAGTGAAACGATCTTCATATAGTGATCCCTCAACTCCCTGGCAACGGGACCGAAGATCCGGGTTCCCCTCATTTCGTCCAGGTTATTCAGCAGGACAACTGCATTATCATCAAAACGGATGTAAGATCCGTCCTTGCGCCTGATCTCTTTCCTTGTCCTTACCACAACCGCTTTGGATACAGTACCCTTCTTCACCTCACCGGAAGGTATGGCACTTTTAACGGTGACAACCACTTTATCTCCAATGGAAGCATAGCGCTTTTTTGTACCACCGAGCACGCGGATCACGAGTACCTCCTTGGCTCCGCTGTTGTCGGCTACAGCTAATTTACTCTCTTGTTGTACCATGATTACTTAGCTCTTTCGATAATTTCTACTAATCTCCAACGTTTGTTCTTGCTCAGGGGCCTTGTCTCGCTGATTTTCACGGTATCACCCACATTACAGCTGTTCTCCTCATCATGAGCCATGAACCTGGAGGTTTTGTTCACGAACTTACCGTAAATGGGATGCTTCACCTTCTGCTTCACTGCAATCACTACGGATTTCTCCATGGAGTTGCTGACCACAACACCGATACGCTCGCGTCTTGTATTCCTAGTTGTTTCCATATTCTTCTGATAATATTCCCCGTTTTATTTTTCTGTCTGCTCCTTAATGGCCCTCTCCCTCATTTCAGTTTTGAGCCTGGCAATATTCCTGCGCGTCTCAACGATCTTATTGGGGTTGTCAAGGGGTGAAACAGCATGGTTCATCTTCATGCGGACCAGCATGCTCTCTTCGCTTTCCAGGCGCTCTTCCAGCTCCTTAATGGTTAATTCTTTGAGTTCTGAACTGTTCATATCTGATCAATTTCTATGCTTCTACATAATCCCTGCGAACCACAAATTTGGTCGTGATGGGAAATTTCTGTGCACCCAGGCGCAGCGCTTCCTTGGCAACCTTATAAGGTACTCCCTCCAGCTCGAAAATCATGCGGCCCGGGGTAATGGGGTAAACAAACCCTTCCGGAGCACCTTTACCTTTACCCATACGCACTTCTGCAGGCTTCTTGGTAATGGGTTTGGCCGGGAACACACGGATCCAGAGCTGTCCTTCCCGTTTCATATGACGGGTGATGGCCTGACGGGCCGCCTCAATCTGACGACCGGTGATCCATGCATTTTCCAGGGCTTTGATACCAAATGAACCGAACGCAAGCTGATTCCCCCGCTGAGCGTTTCCTTTCATACGCCCTTTCTGCATTCTCCTGTATTTGGTTTTCTTCGGTTGTAACATTGTATATAATTTTTTTTAGTTCCTTCTCTCTTTCCTCGGGTTTCTTCCACCTTTGGGTTTCACATTGGTAGCGCCAATGTTGGGAGACAGGTCACGCTTCCCAAAGATCTCTCCATTGCAGATCCAGACCTTGATACCGATCACACCCACTTTGGTATGTGCTTCCGCCAGCGCGTAATCAATATCGGCACGTAGTGTGTGCAACGGGATCCTGCCATCCTTGTAGGTCTCGGTACGGGCCATTTCTGCACCACCCAGGCGGCCGCTAATCAGCACCTTGATTCCCTGGGCCCCCATACGCATGGTTGAGGCAATCGCCATCTTGATGGCTCTCCGGTAAGAGATCTTGCCTTCCACCTGGCGTGCAATATTGTTGGCAACGATGGTTGCATCCAGTTCGGGACGCTTCACTTCAAAGATGTTGATCTGAACATCCTTTTTGGTGATCTTCTTCAACTCCTCTTTCAGCTTATCCACCTCCTGGCCACCTTTACCTATAATAATACCCGGACGAGCCGTATTGACCGTAACGGTGATCAGTTTGAGTGTGCGCTCAATGATAACCTTGGAAATGCTGGCCTTGGCCAGACGGGCATTCAGATACTCTCTGATCCGGGTGTCCTCAACCAGTTTGGCAGAGTAGTCTTTCCCACCATACCAGTTAGAGTCCCAACCTTTAATGATTCCCAGACGATTACCTATCGGATTTACTTTTTGTCCCATCTATGCTTGATTTTCTTGTTCCTGTACAACTTCGGGTTCTTCGATCATTTCATTCAGGCTGCCGATCACAATGGTTACGTGATTGGAACGCTTCCTGATCCTGTGTGCCCTTCCCTGCGGAGCCGGCTGGATCCGCTTCAGGGTCCTGGACTGGTCAACATATGCCTCTTTCACAACCAGGTTGCTCTCTTCGATCCTGGCTCCCTCATTCTTGTTTTGCCAGTTGGCGATGGCTGAAAGCAACAACTTCTCAACCTTGCCGGAAGCTTCTTTGGAGCTGTATTTCAACATATCCAATGCCTTGTTCACCTCAATGCCTTTGATCATATCGGTTACCAGCCGCATTTTGCGGGGAGAGGTCGGACAGTTACGCAATACTGCATAGTATTTATGCTGCCTCTCTTCTTTTAACTGATTCGCTCTGTTTCTTTTTCTTGCACCCATTTCTTCGTTGGTTAACTCTCCCCGCATCGCTGTGGCGGGGAATCGTTATATATAAATATTATCTCTGCTTTCCGCCGTGACCCCTGAACATGCGGGTGGGAGCAAATTCACCCAGCTTGTGTCCCACCATGTTTTCAGTTATATAGACCGGGATAAATTTGTTGCCATTGTGTACGGCTATGGTGTGGCCCACAAAATCCGGCGAGATCATTGATCTTCTCGACCATGTTTTGATCACTGACTTCTTCCCGGAATCGTTCATTTCCAGGATTCGCTTCTCCAGCTTGAAATCGATAAATGGTCCTTTTTTCAGTGAACGGCTCATGCTATATTATTTTTTTGATTTCCTCTTCTCAACTATATACTTATCTGAATATTTCTTCTTCGCACGGGTTTTATACCCTTTGGCAGGCATACCTGTCCTGGAACGGGGATGTCCTCCGGAGGCGCGTCCTTCACCACCACCCATCGGGTGATCCACCGGGTTCATGGCCACTCCACGGGTACGGGGACGGCGTCCCTGCCAGCGCGAACGGCCCGCTTTTCCCGACTTTTCCAGTCCGTGATCGGAGTTGGAAACACTGCCCACTGTGGCACGGCATGTAACCAGTACCATCCTCGATTCACCGGACGGAAGCTTAATAATGGCATACTTACCATCCCTTGATGTAAGCGTTCCGTATGATCCTGCACTCCTGGCAAGCATACCGCCTTTTCCCGGTTTCAGCTCGATATTGTGCACATCGGTTCCCAGCGGAATGTTGGCAAGCGAAAGGCAGTTCCCCATTTCCGGAACCACTTTATCACCAGATATAACCTTTTGACCCTCTTTCAGTCCTTCCGGCGCAATGATATACCGCTTTTCACCATCGGCATAAAGCAGCAGGGCAATCCTTGCAGAACGATTGGGATCATACTCAATGCTTTTAACGGTGGCCTCAATGTTGTCCTTATCCCTTTTGAAGTCAATTTGGCGATACCTTTTCTTATGACCGCCCCCCATGTACCGCATGGTCATCTTTCCCGTGTTATTGCGTCCGCCACTCTTCTTGATGGGCTTCAGAAGGGACTTTTCGGGCTTTGTCCCCGGCGTAAGTTCGTCGAAAGAAGAGATCTCTTTGAAACGCTGACCCGGGGTCGTGGGTTTATACTTTTTGATTGCCATAATTCCTTAAATGTTGCTGTAAAAATCAATTACTTCACCTTCGGCCAGGGTAACCACGGCTTTTTTATAGGAGGCGGCTTTTCCTGTTGAAACGCCTGACTTGGTGAAACGCTGCTTACGCTTACCTGCATACCGCATGGTATTCACTTCCGATACTTTTACACTGTATAGCTCCTCAACTGCCTGCTTGATCTGAAGCTTATTGGCATCCCTGGCTACAACAAAACCATAGCGGTTCATCTCCTCTCCCTGGGCAGTCATTTTCTCGGTTACTATGGGCTTAATTAAAATATTCATGATTCAAAACGATTAAGCATTTTGCTGCAAAACGTCAAGTGAACTCTCTACAAAACACAGAGCCGAAGCATTCATAATTTCGTATGTGTTTAATTCAGAGATTGTTATAACCTTCGAATTCTGCAGATTTCGAGACGACAAATATAAGTTTTTATTTCTTTCACTGATGACGAAAAGCGACTTTTTGTCGTCAAGCTTCAGATTTTTCCGGATGCTGGCAAATTCGCTGGTTTTGGGAGCTTCAAGGGTGAAGTCTTCTACCACCATCATTTGTTTGTTCTGTGCTTTATAGGCAAGGGCAGATTTACGGGCCAGTTCCTTTACCTTGCGGTTCAGTTTTCCTCCGTAATTCCTGGGACTGGGGCCAAAAACACGCCCACCACCTCTGAAAAGGGGATTCTTTATATCGCCAAAACGTGCGGTACCGGTCCCTTTCTGACGCTTGATCTTCTTACGGCTGCCTGCAATCTCACTACGCTCTTTTGCCTTACTGGTACCCTGTCGTTTATGAGCAAGGATCTGCTTCACATCTAAATAGATGGCATGATCATTGGGTTCAATCCCGAAGATCTCCTTGCTGAGCTTCACCTTTTTACCGGTACTTTCCCCGGATATGTTTAATACATCTATTTCCATCACTTCTCAATAATTAAATATGAACCATTTGATCCGGGAACAGAACCTTTCAGGATCAGCAGATTGTTCTCGGGAACAATTTTCATAACACGCAGGTTCAGGATCTTCACCGTTTTATTTCCGGTCTGGCCCGCCATACGCATTCCTTTGAATACCCTTGAGGGATATGATGAAGCGCCCAGTGATCCGGGTGCACGGTTCCGGTTGTGCTGTCCGTGCGTAGCATCGTTCACACCGGCAAAGTTGTGCCGCTTAACCACACCCTGGAATCCTTTACCTTTGGATATGCCGGATACATCCAACCAGGTATCATCATTAAAATAGTCCACGGTGATCACGTCACCCGGTTTCCAATCCTTCACAAATCCCTTCAGTTCAATCACCTTCCTTTTGGGGGTGGTATTGGCTTTAGCAAAATGACCCTGCTGGGCTTTGGGAGTATTTTTCTCCTTCTTATCTTCAAAAGCCATCTGAACTGCAGCGTAACCGTCTGATTCCACAGTCTTCACCTGTGTAACCGTGCATGGCCCGGCCTGAATCACAGTACAAGGGATATTTTTTCCGTCGTTGTCGAAAATGGAAGTCATTCCAATTTTCTTACCAATTAATCCTGGCATTGTATTTTGTTTTTACCTGTGTTACACTTTGATTTCAACTTCTACTCCACTGGGCAGCTCAAGTTTCATGAGTGCGTCTATGGTCTTGGGTGTCGAACTGTAAATATCCAGCAACCTCTTGAATGAGCTTAACTGGAACTGTTCCCTCGACTTCTTGTTTACAAAGGGAGACCTCAATACAGTGTACACCCGTTTATGTGTGGGAAGAGGGACAGGTCCGCTCACCACAGCTCCGGTAGACTTCACGGTCTTTACAATCTTCTCGGCTGATTTGTCAACCAGGTTGTGATCGTATGACTTCAGTTTAATTCTAATCTTCTGACTCATTATCTATCTGATTATATCAAAATTTTCCGGTTACTTTTTCAAGTATTTCGTTGGCCAGATTCTCCGGCATGGGTTCATAATGGCTGAACTCCATGGTTGAACTGGCCCTGCCTGATGTTAACGTCCGCAGAACAGTTACATAGCCAAATTGCTCCGCCAGCGGCACTTTGGCTTTGATTACCCGCGCACCTGCTTTTGAATCCATTCCTTCCACCTGTCCGCGCCGTTTGTTCAGGTCCGATATCACGTCACCCATATACTCCTCGGGAGTGAGTACCTCAACGGACATAACGGGTTCGAGCATCACCGGCATGGCCTTTGGCGCTGCATGTTTAAAAGCCTGCCTGGCTGCTATTTCAAAAGAGAGCTGGTCCGAATCCACTGCATGGTAGGATCCGTCCAGCAGCCTTACCTTCATGCTTTCCACGGGAAACCCGGCCAGCGGACCGTTGGTCAGGGCATTCCGAAATCCCTTTTCTACCGAGGGAATATATTCACGGGGAATGTTCCCTCCCCTGATCTCACTGGAGAACTGTAGCCCCTTCATATTATCTTCAGCCGGGCCCAGTACTACTTCAATATCAGCAAATTTTCCACGCCCCCCGGTCTGCTTTTTAAATACCTCCCTGTGCTTAACTTCTGTGGTAAGTGCCTCTTTATAATTGACCTGGGGCGTCCCCACATTACATTCAACCTTGAACTCACGCTTCAGGCGGTCCAGCAGGATCTCCAGGTGTAATTCGCCCATACCGTTGATCAGGGTCTGGCCGGTATCCTGGTTCGTTCTCACCTGGAAGGTGGGATCCTCTTCGGATAGTTTCCCCAGGGCAATGCCCAGCTTATCAATGTCGGCCTGTGTTTTAGGCTCAATGGCCACACCAATGACAGGTTCGGGGAAATCGATGGATTCCAGGATCATCGGTTTGCCCACGGATGTAATGGTATCCCCTGTTCTCAGTTCCTTTAGTCCAACTACGGCACAAATATCACCGGCACCAATCTCTTTCTTGGGGTTCTGTTTGTTGGCGTGCATCTGATAGATACGGCTGATACGCTCTTTTTTACCAGTACGGTTATTGTAAACCATGACCCCTTCCTGCAATTTGCCCGAATAGACACGCACATAGGCCAGGCGGCCCACAAAAGGATCAGTGGCAATTTTAAATACAAGACCCGTTAACGGTTCATCATTCTTCGGCTCCCTGGAAATTTCCTTATCGTTTTTCGGGTCTGTTCCGGTCACCGCTCCCTTGTCCAACGGACTCGGCAGCAGGCAGGATATGGCATTCAACAGCCGCTGGATCCCTTTGTTTTTAAATGCGGAACCGCAGAGCACCGGAACAATATCCATATTGATGGTGGCCCTGCGGGCATATGACATAAATTCTTCAACGGAGATGGAGTCCCTGTCCTCCAGAAAACGTTCAAGCAAATCATCATCGGAAACACAAACAGCCTCGACCAGCTTTTCTCTCCACTCCTCAACAGTGTCGATCAGATCATCCGGAATGGGGCAGTATTCATACTTCATTCCCAGTTCCTCATCCTCTTTCCACACAATGGCCCTGCGTTCGATCAGGTCCACGATCCCTTTAAAATTATCTTCGGCCCCAAACGGAATCTGCATGGGGACCGGATTGGAACCCAATTTATCACTGATCTCCTGAACCACTCCAAAGAAGTCAGCACCCACACGGTCCATCTTATTGATAAAAGCCAGACGGGGAACATGGTATTTATCAGCCTGGCGCCAAACCGTTTCAGACTGGGGTTCTACACCACCCACAGCGCAAAACACGGCCACTGCCCCATCCAGGACCCTCAACGACCGCTCCACCTCGACCGTAAAGTCAACGTGTCCGGGAGTATCAATGATATTGATCTTGTACTCCTGGTCCCTGTGTTTCCAGAAAGTGGTGGTTGCTGCTGATGTAATGGTGATTCCCCGCTCCTGCTCCTGAATCATCCAGTCCATTGCAGCGGCTCCGTCATGAACCTCACCGATGCGATGGGTGATACCCGTATAGAACAGAATGCGTTCTGTGGTGGTGGTCTTCCCGGCATCGATGTGCGCCATGATCCCGATATTCCGTGTATGTTGTAAATCTGGGCTCATAAGTGTCGCACACTTACCTTGCAAAAAATGCTATCTCAAAAAATATATTAGAACCTGAAATGGGCAAAAGCTTTGTTGGCTTCTGCCATGCGGTGGGTATCTTCTTTCTTTTTATAAGCACCGCCTTCATTATTATATGCTGCTATTGTCTCTGATGCCAGTTTCTCGCTCATGGATTTACCCGGACGCTTCCGTGCAAACAAAATGAGATTCTTCATGGAGATAGAGATCTTGCGGTCTGGCCTTACTTCCATGGGGACCTGGAAAGTAGCACCTCCAACCCTGCGACTCTTCACTTCTACCTGGGGTGTTACATTTTCCAGTGCCTGCTTAAAAATATCCAGTGGAGTTTTTCCCTCCTCTTTGGTCCGCTGCTCCACAATATCCATTGCCTGGTAGAAGATCTCGTAAGATTTGCTCTTCTTCCCATTGAGCATCATGTTATTCACAAACCGGGTTACATAAGGATCTCTATACCTCGGATCCGGCAGTAAAATTCTTTTTTTCGGTTTAGTCTTCCTCATTTGTAATACTACCTATATAATATATCTTTCTAATGAGCACTGCGCACTATTTCTTCTTAGGTCGCTTTGTACCGTACTTACTTCTGCGCTGGGTCCTTCCCTCAACACCCGAGGTATCCAGTGCGCCGCGAATCAGGTGGTACCTCACACCCGGAAGGTCCTTAACCCTGCCGCCACGGATCAACACAATGGAGTGTTCCTGCAGGTTGTGTCCTTCTCCTGGAATATAGGCATTGACCTCCTTCTGGTTGGTCAGCCTGACCCTTGCCACCTTACGCATGGCCGAGTTCGGCTTCTTGGGAGTGGTGGTATATACACGCACACACACCCCCCGCCTTTGTGGACATGAATCCAGTGCAGGAGCCTTACTCTTGTCGTTCAATTGCTTCCGGCCTTTACGAACTAATTGTTGAATCGTCGGCATACACTTTATAAAATATTGTTTATAAATGTCTGTTAATTTCGGTTCGCAAAGGTATTCTTTTTTTTAAAAAAACAATAATTTTTTAATGAATAATTAGCCAGGAAAACATGCCAGAGCGGGTTATTAGAATTTATAGGGGTTTCGGGACACTCAGCAAGGTTGTCTATTGGGGATAAATCCTGTTTTGAACAGTTTGTACCCAAACAATAATGCGGGCCAGTCTGCTTTATTTCAGATTAATGATGATTCACAAGATAATAGA
>JANTFK010000086.1 GCA_024763595.1 Bacteroidales bacterium
ATACCAATCCCTGCCGCTTCTTCTGGCAATGGTCGCATATTCCCCAATGGCGGCCTCCAGTACCCTGGTCTCATCCCACACCGTGGGAAGCACATCATAGAATACGAGCTCCGCACATTCCCGGATGATTCCTGCAGTCGCTCCTGCTCCTCCTTTTTTATGCGGCGATCCGGCCGGCCGGTCATACCAGTAGAGAAACTGCCACGGGCTGTAGAGCATCACTGCTTTGGCCATCTGTGCCGCTTTGCCACCCATCTTTTCCGGAACACGCGGCGCAAAAAAACAATTGGTATTGTCGGCCGCCCCGGCAATCATCCTGGTGAAAGCCGTGGTGAGGGTATGTGCGGTGGTGGGACTCTCTTCATCCCCGCGCACCCCCTCCTGGGTCATCAGGTTGGGGTAGGTGCGGGAGTATCCCGTTGGCCTGTATTCATCATGCACATCCACCATCAGTTCCCATGCTGCGGCCTTTCGGACAGCCTCATGTAACCAGGATGTCCACTGTTGGGGGCCCACATTTACAAATCCATATTTGATACCCTTGATGCCCCATGACCGGTAGAGGGGCAACAGTTCATCCAGCTGTTTTTCCAGGGCCCTGCGGTTCACATAGAGTATAATGCCCACTCCTCTGGTGCCGGCATAGTCAATGATACGATGCAAATCAAGCGGCCCGGGTGACCTGCGGGGGTCTACCGTGATGGTGGTGGCATCCGATGACCCGTCATACTCATTCCCATACCAGCCGGCATCGAATTCCACATACTGCAGATGGTGTGCGGCTGCGAAATCGACACATGCCATACCTCCCTGTGTGGTTAAAGTAACCTCCCGGATCACCTTACCCGGCTTTATCCAGGAGGTATCGTCAATGCGGTTGGGTTCGTTTAAATTCAGTATAAAGTAGTTGTTCTCCAGCAATGCGCCGGGACTGCCGGCTACCATGACATATCTCCAGGGAGTCCTGTACTTTGCCAATTCCAGGTCAACCGCTCCATCCAGTGCAACCTGCAGGGAGTTTTCCCGCTCCCCCCTGACCAGCTTCATCCTGGCAAAATCAACACAGGCAGCTTCTCCGATGGCCAGGTATGAAGCATCGTTCTGCCTGATGACCAGGGGACGTTCACACGCCTCGTCAATCTGGCTGATGCGTTTTTTCAGATACCGGCCCTGGGCAGTGCCGGTAACCCATGTCTCATAATCACCCCCCGGGAAGAAGGTGGTACCTTCCTCATACAACATTGTATGACCGGCAGATGTGCTGTCGAAGAGGTAACGGAACGCGATGCCCTCATCATAGAGCCTGCAGATCAGGGAGAGTGCCGGTTCCGCACCTCCTTTCCCGTTCAACTTGATGACAGCTTCATGATAATTGTTGCGTATGGTGCTTTTTTCACCATAGACCGGCTTCCATACTTCATCTGTTGATGTTCGGGCGACACTTCCGATCAGATAACTTTTCCCGCAGGTATCCCCGTCAAGGACAAATTTTCCCAGATCCGCCCGAATAACGGATCGTGCATCGTGGGTCAGGTGGAGTGTCAGTCCATGTTCATCCAGGCGGATGCTTGCTTCCACTCTTCCCGATGGGCTTGATAACCGGACCTCATCCCTGCTGCCAGCTCCGGAGAATGGGGACACCCTGCAACCGGGCAGCATGGCCGGTACAACCAGCATAAGCAACAGGGAAGGTACAAGCAGCCGGGAGCGTACATCCTGTACAGCTAACACGGGCAGGCGTCGCAGCGCGTTTTTAAGGGTTATCCTGTTCACATGATGTAATATTAATACAATTCCTTTACACCTTTCACGGGCGCGGGCTCCAACTGATGCAGGTCAAACACCATGATCTCGTTTGCCCCTTTCCTGAGCCAGGTGGCGGGACAATATAGACGGTATTGTGGCCCGATCTCCCAGTATCTTCCCAGGTTATGGCCATTCACCCATACCACTCCTTTTTTGTAGCCTGACAGATCGAAATAGGTATCGGCAACCTGATCAAGCCGGAATGTTCCCCTGAAAAAGAGGCCGGGTTTATGCGCTGTTTCCTCCCGGGATAAATGGCCCAGATAATCCCGGTCCATGGGCAGCGGATAGAACTCCCAGTTCATGAGTGTCATGCCATTCAGCGTAACCCGCTCAGTAATGCCCTTGCGGTCTATAAGTTCCTGGGCGAAATTGATCCTTCCCATGCCTTCAACCAGGATCTCCAGTACCGGGTTCCTGCTCTTTCCCGGGGGCAGGTCAATGCTATTCTCCCCTTTGCTGCGGTCAATGGTCCCGATGTAATTTCCATCCACAAACACTGTGGCATAATCGTGCAGCTCTGTAATGGTCAGCTTTCCCTGTTTGCGCCCGATCAGCCTGGTTTTATAGAGTGCGAAACCATCATAGTGGTCATAGTACTCAAATGGTTTGGGTTGAACCGAAAGCGTGGGAGGAGGGAGATTGTTCCAGAGAGTGGCGAATGGCTGCATCCCGGTTTCAGGTATCTCCATTACGGGGACGGGGTCGGGTTGTGGAGGTATGGGGGCTTTTCCCGTCCGGTGTTGCAGGATGACCTTCCGGAGCGCATCGTATTTGGGTGTTGCCTGTCCCAGTTCATTGATGGGGGCATCATAATCATAACTGGTGATATCGGGCTGATACCCCGGTCCTCCCGAATTGGCTCCTGCCGAGAATCCAAAATTTGTACCACCGTGCAACATATACAAATTGAAGGAGAGCCCGTTGTCCATCAGGAACCGTACCTGTTTCAGCAACCTGGCCGTATCGGGCCTTACCCATTCTTCTCCCCAGTGTGTGAGCCATCCCGGGTAGGTTTCACTGCTGAATACCGGAACGCCCGGGTTCATCTCTTTTGCCAGGTCAAAGTTCTCCCGGGTTCCGCCGGGGTCAAGGCCGACAGCACATCCCGGCAATGTCCCTGCTTCCAGCATAAAGGTTGTGGCGCCGTCTGAGGTATAAAAGGGTATATCGATCCCGTTCTCCCGCCACAGTTCTTTCAGCCGCTTCATATAGGCCCTGTCGTTTCCATAACTTCCATACTCATTTTCGATTTGCAACAGGATGATGGGCCCGCCATGGGTAATTAAATAGGGCCGGATCTTTTCCGACATCACTTGAATATATCTTTCCACTGCCTCCATATACCTGCTGTCCATGCACCGCAGCTTAATATCGGGGATCCGCAGCAGATATGGCGGTATACCACCCAGGTCCCACTCTCCGCAACTATAGGGCCCCGGGCGGAACAGCAGCCACATTCCCTCTTCCCTGACAATCTCGATAAAACGTGCCAGGTCCCGGTTTTCCGTTGTAAAATCAAACGTTCCTTCCGCAGTCTCGTGGTAACTCCAGAATACATAGGTGGCGATGGTATTGCACCCCATGGCCTTTGCCATCTGAATGCGGTGCCGCCAGTACGCTTTTGGAATGCGGGAATAGTGCATCTCGCCTGAAATGATCTGAAAAGGTTTTCCGTCGAGCAAAAACCGGGTGGAGTCCATGGAGAAAGTATGCAGACCTTCCTGCAGGCCGGGTGCCGTTTTTTCATTTTTACCGGGATTGTCACATCCCGGTAAAGCCAGGATGAGACCCCAGAAGAAGATCGCTTTTATTGCCTGATTTATCCGCTTCATTTTTTGTGTATTAAAATTCCAGACTGTATCCCGGTTGATCGCCATATCCACGCAATACCAGTTTGTTGTCATAAACATCCATGATACCACATGAGGTCTCCGACCGGGCCTCCACCATTCCTTTGATGGTCAGGTGGTGTATATTTTCAGATTCCAGGTAACCGCCGGCATGATGATGCCCTGATATCCATGCAATGACATTATCATACCTGTCGATCAGGCTGAGCACCTCCCTGTTGTTCCACAGCTGGGTGCCGTTTTCAGGCAGCAATGGCCAGTGGCAGAAGAGAATGACATGCAGATTGGCCTCTGCTGCCTGCTGAAGCTTTTTTCCCAGCCATCTCAACTGTGCGCTTCCGATCCCGCCGTTCCAGCTATAGGCATTATTTCCTCCCGCTTCCGCCAACGCTTTCTGCATGGAAACGGCCAGCTCATATTGCCGGGATCCCTTTTTATGGCCGAAAGTGCTCAGGTCCGTACCGTCAAGTACCACAAAAAGAAAACTGTCAACCTGGAAATCGAAATAACCCTTTTTATTTTGCAACCGGCCCTTTACCTGCTTCTTAAATTGATCTTCCACGGCAAAATCATGGTTTCCGATTACATTGTAAACCGGAACTTTTGATCTCCCCAGTATGGGTAATGTTTTGTCAAAACCGGAGTAATCGCGGTCGATCATGTCACCCAGGGTGACTGTGAAAGCGAGGTCGTGCCGGTTAAACCCGTTCATACATATTTCCAGTTTGTCCAATGCGTTCCGGTAATCCCGTTTCCCTGATTTCTCAGCATCGGCGTACTGGATATCGGCAATCACTCCGAATGAAAAGCGTGGTCCGTCTAAATCAAAGGTGGCCGATACCGGAAAGTGGTCGGATAGTTTGAGCAACTCCTCATCCTGGTAGTGGGTGGCATCGGTACATTTTTCTGCCAGTCCGGAAGAGGCAAAAATAAAATCGTAGCGGCTATGCCTGGCTGCATTGTTTTTTTCAAATTGTGTACAGAGGTCCTTCATCCCGTGATCCAGCAGTTCCCGGATCACGCGGTAGGAGGGCCGTCCGTTTTCCAGTTTCCACTTCCACCTGTCGCGGTATATTTTTACGGTTGCGCTGTCGATAAAGGGATCGTCCTGTGGGGAAAATGCATTGAAATCACCCAGCACAATCACCGGGGTTCCGCGGGATAAAGATTCATTCACCCGTTTCCCGGCTATTTGAACCTCCTCCAGGATCTTTTCATCGAAACGGGGCCATAAATGGGTCGCAACAATATCGACCCCATTTATCTGGCAATATATCAGCCCGTGGTGCATTCCCTCCGTCACAATCTCCCTTACGCGGATGGGATACCTGGAGGTGATACCGATGGTCATCCCGTTCTCTCTCATGACAACGGCATCATGATGGCCCCAGGAGGCCGATTCTTTCTGCAGCTTTTCAGCCGGATAGTCGATTAACTCCTGGAAAACAACCACATCGGCATCTTGCTCCTTCAGCCAGTTGTAGATCTCCTTTTTCCGCTCCTCTCCCGACGCATAACAGGGGAACCTGGGATGAGTGCCATCCAGGTATCCCTGCCAGACATTGTAGGTGATGATCTTAAATCCATGATCCTGCGGGAAAGCAGCATTTGAGAAAAACAGCTGTATCGCAACGAATATGACAACCAGGCCTGCTGGTAGTTTCATCTTATGCATCGTGGATCATTTTTATCAATCTGAAGCGGGATTCCATCCTGCCTGTCTGGTTTAAAACGGTTTTACATATGAGTCTGTCAGCTTCCGTTCAAAGATGTTCCCTCCCCTCATGGGTCCGAATTTTGCAGTGTACGCTTCGATCTCTTTCCTGGCCTCCCGGGCCTTTTCCTGCTCGCCGGTTCTGTCATAGATCCAGGCCCTCAGTATGTTCTGGTTCCGGTAATCGGGAAAGCGGGGTGCACCCGAACCCAGATTTTCCGGATAGGCCTCCGATCTGTCAATATCGGCCAGTGCAGCTTCATATGCTCCTTTTTTATAAAGGTCATAAGCCAGCATCAGGTAGTTGTAAACGAAGATACCCTGTGAAAATCTTTCACCCTCGTATGGCAGAATATGGGTTTGTTCCAGCACGTTGAGGGATTCCTGGTATTGGCCGGTGTTTGTCAGCGCTTTGCTGTAGATAATGTCGAGGATATAATTATCCGGGAACCTGTTATGACCCAATTCCGCTATCTCCAGGGCAGCTGAAAGCTCATTGCGCTGATTATAGATGGAGGCCAGTTCGCGGTAGATCCGCCACTGGTCCGGATCAACGGACACTGCTTTTTTCATCTCCTCCAGTCCCGGGTCGCTGTATTTATCCTTTAAACTGGCCCGCGTATAGTAGAAGGGTGCGAACTGCGGCTTATCCCCCCATGCATCCAGCAATGCCAGGGCCTCATCGTTCCTTCCCCTGTTCCACAGGATAAGGGCCTGATAATAGTCGGTGATCCAGGAGGGCTCCTGGTTAGAGGCCCAATGCAGCACAGCAAGGGTTTCTGTCCTGAAAGGAAAGATGAATTCGGGACTGGCGTTAAGGGCTTTCTCCAGGTAATCCCGGCTTTGCCCTTTCTCTTCTTTGTGCAGCCATGCCAGCCAGTAATCGGCCACAGGGTAACCGGTTACCTGCTCAAGGACTGCAACGGCCTCCGCTTTCAGCCCCATACCCGCATAAAACAATCCCAGTTCCAGGTATTCCTCTTTAGCCATCTCACTTTTGATAGAACTTTTAAAGGTTTCCAGAGCTGCCGGGGAGGGTTCCAGGAGGTATTTTTCAAACAGGGCAAAATGATCCAGGGGATCTGTCTCGCTTATGGTTGTTAATATTTCCAGGGCGGACGGCCGGTTGTTCAGTTTGCGCTGCGCGATGGCCCGGATCTTATGGCTGTTCAGGTTTAGGCTGTTATAGATTAAGGATCGTTCAGCCAGATTGTCTGCCTCCTTCGGTTTTCCTTCCATCAGGCTGATCTGTGCCAGTAGCTGCAGGGAGGCGCTGTGATACGCCGGGGAGCGCATGGACCATCCGAAGCCGTCCCTGGCGTTGGTAAGATTGCCTTTTATCATCTGCAGGTTGCCGTAAATAAAATTGGCAGCCGGCTCGTAAGTATTCACTTTCAGCACCTTCCGTGTATATTCCATGGCAGTGTCATATTCACCCCTCCGTGCATAGAGCCCGGCTACCCGTTCCAGTGCCTGCAGATGAAACGGTTCCTTTTCAATCAGCTCCAGGTAGGTCTCCAGGGCCCGCTGGTAAGATCTGCGTTTTTCCAGTTCGCCTGCCAGCAGGAACAAATCATCCAGGGCATCGCCATCCGCTTTCTCGGGCCTCTCAATAAGAAAACGGTCCCCGGAAGCATACAGTTTTTCGTCGCCCAGGTAAACAGCGATCCGGTCACTGGCTGAAACAGCATCAAATCGCTTATTGAGTGTTTCAGACGGTTTCATCACAAGCGGTTCATTGGCGATCTCATCCCCGTTCACCGTTACTGCCAGTTGGGCATTGATCTCCCGGATGGGGGAGAAGAGCAGGTTCATCCCGTCTGGTGAGAACTTCAGATGGATGGTGCCCGAAGATGATACGTGGGTTACCCCGCCGGTACCCCTGACCGGGAACCAGCGTTCGGTCCAGGCATCGGCATAGTAGGGTGTGAAATCTGTTTGTTTAAAGGGCGTATGGGCGCTGCTAAAACTATTCTGGTTATACATCCTTCCCGCCTGTACCTCCACATACTGACCGTTGGTATCGGTGAGCAGCTTCTCCCAGATGGCACCGTTCCGGGCATGTGACCATTGAAATATCTTTTTTCCCGGTGTCCCGAAAGTTTCAGACCAGTGTCCCGAGCCGAAATCTGCATCCTGGTAATAGGATACATAGTAATTGTCAATGCTTCCAAACACGTGACAGGAACTGGAACCAATGTCCTTGCTGTTGATGTACCAGGAACGGTCGAGTCCATTCTCATCCACGGGCCAGGGATGAGCCTGTCCGTTATGTCCCAGCCACCAATTGCCGGGAAAATAGAAATGCAGATCCTCTTCGGCATGTACGGCAGCGTTGCTCCAGTAATAACAGGGCTGGTAGAAGGGTGTGGCATTGTACCAGGAGGAGGTGGTCTCGAAATAGGCTGATCTGGCAGGCAGGGAGATATCAACCCGCCACTGCATATGAGAGGGTAGGTCCACTCCACCTACCACGCAGTGAGCCGTGCCATCCTCATCCGTAAACAGCGTGTAATTCACGGGTGATGCCCCGCCGGGATGATGGCCGATTACCCCGGTATTGAACTCGATCCCTCCCGAGGTCCACGGCCCCCTCATGGCTATGTCCCTGAACTTCACCACATTGTTTTTATAAATTATATCTTTCCCGGATGTTTTATCAATGGCTCCCCATACCTTGCCACCAATTTCCGGCAGTACATAGAGTTCGATATAATCATTTTCAAGCTTAACTATTTTCCATTCCTCCGGTTCCCCGTTGTGGCTGAAACCGTCCATGCGGGAATAGGGATAGATGTCATTCCTTTTCTGAATGATGGGAAACGGGCTGGTATCGGAGTAGGGATAGGTTACCAGTGTTTCAGTGTATTCCTCAACTGTACTGTTCCGGTTACAGGAACCAATGAGAAAGGAAATAAAAACGAAAAGCAAAAGATAAAGTGGTGTTTTCATGGTGTATGTGTTAATTGGTGTACGTGTTAGTATAGTGTCTGTGTTAATTGATGTATTTGTTAGTATGGCATGCCTGCATGATAATTTGCAATGGCCTCCGATGTGCGAAGATATCTGTCATAGACCCTGATGTGGTGGATCTCTCCATCAAAAGAGGGATTGAATGAACAATGATAGGTGTCGTTCATGTCCTTCATATGCGGGTGTATCCTGCCCCATCCACAGGGCCTGGTATCAACACTGCCATCACTTAATATACCGTCAACTACAACGGAAGCAATTTTTGATGCGCCGTCAATAATAAACATAACATGGTGCAGCTTATCCTGCATAACCGTATTTGCATCTGATAAAAATTCCTGTCCGGACCTGAGATCTTTTACCCGTACTTCTCCGTCAGCAATACGTATTCCAATGGCATGCTGCCCTGCCAGGAATACCTCGATCCCTTTATGTTTGCTGCCAAAAGTAGTGAGCAATTGTTGCCCCGGTTTCATATTGTGTACGGTCAACCACAGCTCCAAAGAAAATCCTCCACCGGTAGACAGGTCAGGTAACCTGGGAAAAGCAATCTGGTTCTTGCCCGGTACTCCGGTACCGGAATTCATAATGAGACCCTCCTTTACCGGGGTGGTAACTTTGCCCTGGCTCCACATACCCCGGATCATACCGGGGTCAACCCCGTGGACCCTGGCTGTGGTCTTTTGCGTTTCTGTAAGCCACAACCGTCCGTCCTGCTCAATAAAATCCGGGTAACTCATACCCAGTACTTCCGGATCGTTATCATATAATACGATCTCGGGCTGCGACCAGCGGATATCTCCGTTTTTTTCAATGCCTCCTGACAACCATGCCGGGTTGCGTCCGTCATAGGTGTTTTGCCCGAAATTATTATGAAACCAGAACAGATATCTTCCATCGGCAGTTTTATGTATTTTCGGGCAGGCACGCGGGTTTCCCATGCGGCCGCCGCTGGCATAGTGCATATACCGGGGCATGGAAAAATTCCTTCCGTTGTCAGTACTGATGGAATATGCAGGAGAACCGTCAATCGTCCGGTAAACCACATAGATATTTCCATTATTGAGTATCACGGAATTATGTTCTGCCTGGACTTTCCCAAACTGAGGGTTCCATATGCCGCTTTCCCCGTCAGGAAGGGTTAACCATTTTATTTTTTCAGGATCTTTTTCCCATAAAATATTTTGACTGCTCAATATAAACCCTTCACTTCGCTTATAAAATTCAGGCTGGTCAGGCGATTCCCTCAGGATTTTGGAAAACGCTATATAAACGGCTTTATCCGTCACAACCGGTTTATCTATACTCCAGAAAAAGCAGGTTTGTCCATTTGTATAATTTTCCCTGTCAATTGTAGTTCTCCGGACAGGTGCCTCATACCTGTCTGCCGACCAAGTTTTGCCGTGATCGTCGGAGTATTTGTACATGAAAGGCCCGCTCATAACACCTTCCACCCCTGTGAACCCGGACAGGTTATAATTGTAGAACAGATAAATACGGCCACCGGGGATTTTCAAAGGAACCGCCCAGGAAGATTGTGGAACGCCCGGTGCTTCCACAGGAATGGGAGTGGTCCAGGTTTTTCCCTGATCATAACTCTTTGTTGAAATGATGTTGTCCATGTAGGCCTGT
>JANTFK010000087.1 GCA_024763595.1 Bacteroidales bacterium
AGAACAAAATGAGTGAAACAATCAGTGAAACATGTCATTTTATAGAGCACAATGTTCAGGAGGATTTAAAACTTGAGGTATTGGCCTCAAAATATCACCTTTCACTCTCCCATTTCAAGCACAGGTTTAAAAAAGAGACCGGGATCCCTCCGGCAGACTATATTCTCCGTGAAAAGATCAATGCAGCCAAAAAGATGCTGTTGCAGGATCAACCGGTGCACAATGTAGCCTATGAACTGGCATTCAGCTCGCCCTCCTATTTCTCCACGGTGTTTAAAAGGTATACCGGACATACGCCTTCATCTTTCAAAGAGAGATGTTCAGCATGAGGAAGCATTCACTATTTCTGTAAGGTCAGTCATCAATGGCCTGGCTGATCAGTTGCCTCATCAGGGCAGATGTCTCATCATGAACGGGTCCCTGGGTCTGTTTCATAATAATCCCGATAAGCTGCTCTTTGGGGTCCGCGAAATATCCGGTATTAAAATAGCCCCCCCAGAAAAAGGTGCCTTCACTTCCCAGTCCCCCGGCTGCCTCACCCCTGTCATTGATCACTCCGAAAGCCAGCCCGTAATAGTTTGTCTCCGCATCCAGTGCAGCACCGGTCTGATCAGCCATGATCGCCCTGATCGTTGTCCGGCTGAGGATCCTTATACCGTTAAGTTCACCACCATTCAGGTACATTTGTAAAAAAGTGGCATAATCTTTTGCTGTGCTGCATAAACCGGCCCCACCGGAAAAGAAGCTTCTGGCACCTTTCACAGGGTACTCCGGATCATAAAAAGTTACCGGGTAATGCACCCACTTTCCGTCCACCTTATGCTGGACAGGCACCAGCCTGTCTGCTTTGGAATCCGGCAGGTAGAACCAGGTATCATCCATCCCCAGGGGATCGAATAAACGTTCCCTGAGAAACTGGTCAAAGGGCATTCCCGACACCACCTCCACCAGGTAGCCCAGCACATCCAGCCCTTCACTATATGTGAACTTTTCACCCGGATTGTTGTGGAGGGGCAACCGGGCCAGTTTCTTCACACTCTCTCCGATGGTAATCTCCTCCGTTGTATAAAGATCGGTAACCCCCGCTTTCTGGTAGATCATTTTAAATCGTTCATCTCCATCGATCATGCCATAACCAATTCCCGAGGTATGGGTCAGCAGGTGCCTGATGGTGATCTCTTTGTCGGCCGGCACAGTTGTGTAACTGGTATCGGAAAAGGTAAAATCCTTCAGTACTCCGGGATCCTTAAACTCCGGTATATATTTGGAGACGGGATCGTCCAGTCTGAACTTTCCCTCCTCCCAGAGCATCAGAATAGCTGTGGAAGTGATCGCTTTGCTCTGTGAAGCAATGCGAAAGATATCATCCTTTTTCATGGAGCGTCCCGATTCAGCATCAGCCTTTCCATAGGCTTCATGAAAAACGATCTTACCGTTCCTGGCCACCAGAGCCACGATACCGGGAAGGTCTCCCCGGCTGACATGCTCCCGGCACATGGCATCGAACCGCTGAAGCCGTTCTGCCGATATACCCACACTTTCGGGATTGGCATAGCTCAATGGGGCCGATTGCTGATTTGATCTGGTCTGAGCATTGACCAGGAAGGCCAGCGCAAGCAAAATAATTGTGATCCTTGTTTTCATGGTGTCCCTGTTAAAATCTCCCCTTATTTTCATACAAGTTACAACCTTTATAACATAATATCACGGTATTCGTCTTAGATCCTTATATTTCTCTCATTTGGGTAACTCAAATTTATTTCATCAAACATCACTCGTCAATGCATTTAATGGCAGTTCTTTTGCACTTTTTGACCCCAAATTCTTTGAACCCTGCACAAAATCACTTGAGAAATAATGCCAGGGATCAAAAAATACAACAAAAAGGTCATATCAGCTATTTAATAGCGTGCATCTGTTTCGTATGTTTAATACCTCATTTAACATACAAAAGATTAGCTCTATGAATCTAACCATTGCACCCCTGATGAAAACAGAGAGCATAGTAGTCTGGATTGCCCTGTTAACCATTATCACCGCCTGCAATACATCCCCAGATGTTGTGGTGACCGAATTAAAAACAGAAGGCCGGAGTCATCCACAGGGTATTGATCGCCCTGCCCCCAGCTTTTCCTGGATGCTGGAATCAGCGGTACAGGACCAGCAACAAACTGCATGCCGGATCCTGGTTGCCACAGATCCTGCCCTGTTGGAAGAGGGCTCTGCGGACCTCTGGGATTCGAAAAAAATAGAATCGCAAAAAAACAGCCTGGTAACCTACCGGGGGAAACCCCTGCAACCGGGCCAGCAGGTATGGTGGAAAGTAAGGGTCTGGGACTCCCGTAGCCATCCATCCGCATGGAGTAAGCCTGCAGCCTTCTCCATGGGATTACTCAATCCTGAAGACTGGAAAGCTTCATGGATCGGGCTGGACCGGGCTGTGGGAAACGACAGACCCGACATCGGGAGCAGGGTGCTCTCGGCACGCTACCTGAGAAAAGAGTTTACTGTGGGGAAAAGGGTAAAAAGGGCCATGGTATACATGGTGGGACTGGGAACCTCGGAACTTTACCTGAATGGTCACAAGGTGGGGGACCAGGTACTTTCACCGGCCCTTGCTGAATACAATAAACGATCCTGGTATGTGACCCATGATGTGGCGGCCCTGGTCGCAGATGGCCTGAATACCGCAGGGGTCATCCTGGGTAACGGGCGTTATTTTGCACCCAGGATCAATGCTCCTACCCTCACACGTACCTTTGGTTTTCCCAGGTTGTTATTACAACTGGAAATGGAGTACACGGATGGAACCAAAGAGAGGGTCGTCTCCGACCCTTCCTGGAAACTCACGGCCGGGGGACCTGTCAGGGCCAACAATGAATATGATGGTGAAACCTATGATGCACGCATGGAACTCACCGGATGGAGTAAGAATGGCTTTGACGATTCAGGATGGATGAATGCCGAACAGGTGAAGCCCGCCTCCCCTGAGATCTCATCACAGATGACAGAACCCATCCGGGTCACCGAAACCATTCTACCGCTCTCTGTATCCTCACCTGAAACAGGAGTTTACATTTTTGACATGGGGCAGAACATGGTGGGCTGGACCAGACTGAAAGTCAGGGCGGACAAAGGGACCGTAATCAAACAGCGGTTTGCGGAGACCCTGCAGGAGGATGGGAACCTCTACCTGGCCAATATCAGGGGAGCAAAGGTGACCGACACATACATTGCCAAAGGGGAAGGAACCGAGACCTGGGAACCGCAATTTGTCTACCACGGGTTCAGGTATGTTGAACTGACCGGTTATCCGGGAACCCCCGACCTGTCGGTACTGGAAGGAGAGGTTGTCCATGACGACCTTGAGAAGTCCGGCTATTTCGAATGTTCCGATCCTTTGATCAACCAGATCTATAAGAATGCTACCTGGGGCATCAGAGGCAACTACAGGAGTATTCCGACCGACTGTCCCCAGCGGGACGAGCGCCAGGGATGGCTGGGTGACCGTGCCACCGGTTCGCGCGGAGAATCCTACCTGTTCGACATCAGAAACCTCTACAGAAAATGGCTCACCGATATCTTCGATGCCCAGAAAGAGAGTGGCAGCATCTCCGATGTCTGTCCCGCCTACTGGCCCCTGTACAACGATAATGTTACCTGGGACGGTACACCCATTGAACTGGTTAAAATGTTATACGAACAGTACGGCGACGAGGATGTCATCAGGGAAAGTTATGATCCCATGAAGCGCTGGGTGGATTACATGATCTCCCGCTATATGGTTAACGATCTGATGCCAAGGGATAACTACGGAGACTGGTGTGTGCCCCCCCTTGATCCAAAACTGATCCATACCAGGGACCCGCAGCGACTGACACCCGGTGATTACCTGGGGTCGGTCTTCTTTTACCACGACCTCAGGACCATGGAGATTTATGCGAAAAAACTTAACATTCAGGAGGATGAATCCTACTTTAAGGATCTCGCCAACCGCATGAACGCCGCCATCAATAAAACCTACTTCGATCCCGAAACAGCACAGTACAGCAACCACTCGGCCACTTCCAACATCCTTGCCCTTGCATTTGAACTGGTTCCGGAAGGGTATGAGCAAAGGGTATTTGACAACCTGGTAGAGAAGATCGAAGTGGAACATCATGCACATATCACCACAGGACTTGTGGGCCAGGAATTCTTTAACCGTATCCTGACCCGGTACGGAAGAGCCGACCTGGCATACACGGTCAACACACAGCAAGATTATCCCGGGTACGGGTATATGATTAAAAACGGGGCCACTACCATTTGGGAGCTCTGGAACGGTAATACCGCAGATCCTGCCATGAACTCCGGGAACCATGTTATGCTGCTGGGCGATTTTCTGATCTGGTTGTACGAGGACCTGGCAGGTATCAAACCCGGTCATGATCTACCCGGTTTCAGCCACGTAGTGATGAAACCGCACACGGTACCCGGACTGGACCATGTAAAAGCCGGTCACCGGTCGCCCAACGGTTGGATCCGCAGTGAATGGCAGATGAAAGCGGGTCTGTTTGACTGGAACGTTACCATTCCAGTCAACAGTACCGCCACCCTTTACATTCCTGCAGGTAATGGAGCAGTGGTGAACCTGGATGGAAAACCGGCAGAAAGCACTGCAGGAAAGCTGTCAGGGGAACGCTTTATGATGGACCTCGGCTCAGGAACATACCGGATAACCGTGAAACCAGCACAATGAAACGAACATGATTAAAAAATGGATAACCGCAGCGCTGTTTGCCATTGCCCGGGCAGAAGCGGGGAAAGCACTGGTGCTTCAGTTCCACGGGATGCCCGATGTGGCTCATCCGTGGGTGCATACCGATCCCGCTCTTTTTGCTCATTATTTCAGGGTAAATGTCCTGCTAAGCTGCTGCTCATCCGATCGAAGCCTAATGTAATATAAGCCCTTTGCCAGTCCACTAACATCTATGGTTTTTATAAACTCTTTTACCCCGGGAAACGCTTGTATAAAGATTTTCCTTCCGTTTGAATCAAAGATATCAAGGACCAGATCTTCTACCTCTTCATAGCTGTACCTGATATGTAGATAACGGGATGCAGGTACGGGATAGAGTGTAAGATCGCCTGGCAGGATCCAATCCTCCAAGCCCGTAACCGATGTCAGGTAAATCGAGTCACCTGCACTACAACCATCCGGATCCATTACACCAACTCTGTACCATCCATACTGTACAGCATCGTAGGTTCGATTGCCATCAACTCCATTCCACTGATAGGATACAAAACCTGCTCCTGCATCCAGGGTAAATGGCAACTGCGTACCCAGGGTATCATTTTTCCCGCCTAACTCTGGTGCAGGGAGTCCCAGGTGTGAAACAATCACCTCCAGCGTATCGGTGGAGGGATCGGCATCCTGACCATAGGTGGAATAAGCCAAAAGGTGGTGATCCCCCCTGGAGGAGAAATCAAAACCAGATTTGAACAGGAACTCAAGAGAGTCCCCGGAATTTAGCATCTGAGATATAGTTCTCAGAATCGTGACCGGTGTCTTATGATCCACAGAGGTTGTTACGCTGACTGATTCATCAACGATAGCATGCGTCCCATAATTCCTGATGTAAAGCCTGATTTCTTCCTGATCACTGAGATAACAACCCGAGCCGGGACTCTGGATAGATGAAATACCCACATCCCACAGATCAAAGCCGATCTGAATCTCATCAGAAGCCTCACAGCCATGTTCATCAGTAGCAATAATCGAATAGGTGGAATCCGGAGTTTGATTTGCATATGCTGCCACAAAGAACTGTCCGCCGGATCCGTCCTGCCATACGTAAGAAACAAAACCTGCCCCTGCATCCAGGGTATATCTTGCAGTATTCACTACCAGGTCGTCTCCAAGGAAGATGCTGGGTGTAGTATATACTTCTATACGCTGGTCAAATGCATTGTTTTCCGGAATCAGATCTCCTGCATAAGATGCTACAGCCATGAACTGATACACACCATTCTTACTCACATCTACGGTTTCAGTGGAGGAAAACAGGATGGAATCAGACGGGACCAGTTTCCGGTCCATATGAATGGTGTCAAAGAGCAAGTCGCCCCCCTCAAACTGGTAGCTGATAAAAACCGTGTCTCCGGTCCAAATGGTATCAGTACCCGTATTTTTCACATAGAATTCCACATGCTCTGTGGCAGATAAACCACATCCGCCTATGGGATTACTAAGGCGCTCTACAGCTATATCCGGTATCACGAGGGATATATAAACGGAATCTGTATTGGGGCACATGGTCCCCTGCTGCACGGTGACCATGTATTGTCCACTTGTATCAATCAGCAGGGTCTGCCCTGTGGATCCATCCTGCCATAGGTATGACTCATAGCCTGTACCTGCATCAATGATATGCTCAAAGGCCCTGACCACCGTATCGGATCCCAGATCGATAGAGGTGTACCCATAGACCTCAACGATCAGTTTAAGAGTATCATTGCTCAGGGTATCATCATAGGGTAATTCCGTGTAGGATGACACAGAATAGATTCCTGAAACGCTCATATCCAAAGCAGTAGCAAAGGTATATACAAAGGAACTGTCCGGAAGAACCTGAGCTGTAAGCACAGCTGTTTCTTCTATGACCGGTTCTGCATTCACCCGGCATCGCAGCGGGATTTCATCTCCCACATCCAGGGTGTCGCTCCCGAAATTCGTAATCTCTATCCTTGGATTGACTATTTCACCTAACTCGCATCCTGTAAAAGGTTCCATCATACTTGTCACTCCCACATCAGCGATCAGGCGATAAATGCGGGAAGTATCACTGTACTCACAATAGGTATTACTGGCTGTTACATAATATGTCCCATCTGACATAGAGGTGACATGATAGATGGGATCTGTGGAATTGTCCTGCCAGAGATAAGTAACTGCGGGTGCACCGGAAGATGCATTCAACACCACTGTATCCGGCCGCACAGTATAAATGCTATTCTGCAGATACACATAAGGGGTCTGAGAGACCTCAAAAGATTTCGAAGTAGAGTCATTGGTCACTGTCTCATTGTAAAAATCAATATCATCGGACAGCAGAGTGAAAGCCTCTATGTTCTGCCAACCTGAGGAGCTAATCTCCAGCGGATCTGTGAAGATGTGGGCCAGGGTTCCTCCACCCGGCACATTGCTTTCCAGTACAAATGTATCTGTAACAGTCGGCTCGGACTCATAGTCGTAAGCCACAATAAGGATTTCCCCGGCCATCAGGGTATCAAGACTAAAATTCTTGATGGTCACCGCCACATGGTCCGCTATCTCCTGTGCACAACCATTCATGGGTTGCTCAATGGACACAACGCCCACATCCCTGGGAATTTCATATACACGGATATCATCAACACCAATGCCTTCCAACCTGCCGGATGCATCACTGGCAAAATGGAAGCGAAATTTAACACAGGGCATATTCCTGAAAACGCTGGTATCCAACTCAATTCTGGAGGTCAGCCATTCCCCCGATCCACCGGTCCAACCATGTCCCCCATCCAGGGAGGATATCACATCTGAATTGTACCAGTTCCAGTAGTAAGAAGCACCCTCTCCCAGACTGCCCAGGCGTGACCACGTCTGTCCTTTGTCAAGTGAGTATTCAAGGTTTACTCCATCTTCATCCTCCATACTCAGGAATAAGCTGCACTCGAAAATCGGGTAATCAATGCCCGTGAAGTCGAAACAGGGTCCCAACAAATAACTGTCCTCGTCATCATTGTATTCTCCATCCAGGTTGGTCACCCAGGCTTTCACGCCCGAAGCTGCGGTATGGATGATGGAACCCACAGGACTACCATATTCAAAAGATGTATTGCTTCCTTCCACTCGCCAGAAATCATTGCCTTCTTCAAAATCCTGGATGTATGGAAGAGTGTAAACAGGATCCACATATATAACTGTATCAAAACGGTTGTTTATGCCTTCCTCATCCACCTCCAGGAGAGTCTCCAGGACCACATTATATACCCCGGGTGTGCTCAGGTCTATGGGCTTAGAAAAATTAAAATCCTGATAACCCTCAAGAACCATGCTCCCATTCAGAGTATCGGTGGTAAATGTCGATCCCCCGTCAAAGGAATACCTGACCGGTATTCTATCCGGAGTAGCTCCGGGACCGAAATTCTCAACCCTGACACTTACCATTTCTGCAGCAGAAAGGCCACAACTACTCCCGGGGGAAAGAAGGGCTGTGGGTCCCACATCATATTCCACATAATTTCCGGTGATGGCAAAGTTTTCAATGTTCCAGCCGGACAAATGGTCGGTGGGTGTGGTGGGACCCAGGTTAAAGCGCATCCGTACATCGGCTTGCCTGCTTGCCCCTGGCAGACTCATAGAATTGTTTTTCCATTCCCCGTCGGTAAATACATTGTTATTATTGGACCAGACCTCCTCCCAGGAAGACCCGCCATCCAGACTCAATTCAATGGAAGCCGTATCGTTATTGGCCACATTCAACCACCTCAGGAAATTTACTTTTACATCATTGTAATAGAACAGGTTGAATGACGGAGAACTGGCCAGGTTGTCATATTTATTTACACTGGCTTCATAATCCCCCAAATTAGAACCAAGGCCTGTCAGATCATTCCCAAGGATCATGGTATCAACCGCTGCAAATGAGGGATCAGGATTGCCCAGGAAAGCGCCTCCCATACCCCTGGGCCGGTCCCGTTCAAAATCACCTGCCAGGGTCCAGTTCTTGTCCGTCGAAAAATCGTCATAAAAGACAGCTTCCTGAATCATCCTGTTTCCTGCAGGCGACACATCGATTGCCGGATAGGTATTTCCGTTTATATTCATGCTGCCGGCTTTTAACATGGCATCTGCCAGATTAGCATGTACGGCATCTTCTTTGATGTCATAGGCGACCCACAGGGAGGTATGACCGCTGGGCAGATTCAGATCAAGGGAAGAGAACTGTGCCTCCCCTGAGACAAAGCTAGCCGAGTCGAGCAATGTGGCAGCAAAGAAATCCTGTTTGTTGTAATGATAGTATAATTTAACTCCATAAGCAGGTATATCGTCATCGTTAGTATTAAGAGAGCTGAGGTCCAGTGAGTTAAGAGTAGCCGCTCCCGTATTTCCTTTCACCGAAACATCGATCCTCAGCAGCTGATTACTCTTCGAACCGCTGGGAAGGATGCCGGTTTCCTCCTGGTAAAAAGTCACGGTATCCACCTGCCTGAGCCGGACATCCGTTTCTATGACACTCACGTCATCTATGCCTACACCCCAACCATATTTGGTCTTGGCTTTGAAAGCAATATAGCATTCCGGAACAAACGCTTCCTCGGGCAATAGTACCGTTTGTTCTGTCCAGTCATAGACCTCATCAGTATATTCTGCAATTTTCCTGATCTCGGTCCATGCACTGTCAAGATGGGTTTTATAGTAGATTCTGAGCTCATCGTTGGCGGCTCCAAATCCCAGGTTTCCTTCCCGCTGAACATGCATAAATCTCAACTCAGGCCTTAAAGCTAATTCCATGTTAATGGGTGGAGTCACCAGAATCACAGATTCACCTTCCAGACTTTCAAAAAAGTAGAGGGCATTCACAGCACCACTATAAGCAGACGAAGGTCGACGACTTCCAGGTATATCCGGATTTTTTGTACCCCCTCCGTTTACAAACTCCCACTTGCTGTCACCAGCTTCAAGTTCGCTGATCCAGCCAGAGGGTTTTGATCCCGGCGAATTATCAAAATCTTCAAAAAAAATAGTGTCCTGAGCACATAGAGGATGGATGAAACTTAATACCAGTAAGTGCGTATATATAATTCCTAACTTTCGCATAATTGGGGGCTAAAGAGCAAAGGCATTTTCCATGAGGGTCGCAAGCTCGATTCAGTATGTCATATATACGATATAAAAAGCTAATGGTTGCATTTTATAAAATG
>JANTFK010000088.1 GCA_024763595.1 Bacteroidales bacterium
GTCCAGCAACTTTTCCACATTGTATGGGTCGCTTATAATATCCATCAGGAAATGATCCATGCGCCGGAGAAAAGTGCCCCATTCAAACAGGTTACAGCCACAGACCACCAGTAAAGCTTTATCTGTGGTGGCTCTTAGATGCAAAGCGCTCTTCCGCAGCTCCTCCCAGAAACCGGTATCTCCTGCATGGTCCCAGGGGCTGTGGGCATCGCGCGCCCACATCACACAACCCATCTCCCTATCCAGGCTGGTGTAATCATCCGGATAGCCATCTAAATACGGGAAATAGGTCTGGTCAAAAAATGTGGCTCCCAACGGCATCCTCGACAGTATCCGCTTCCCGTCATCATCATAGGTAACATAAGATCCATCCGCTTGTCTCGAAGGATTAAACCAACCGGGATAAAAAGCAGGGGCACCGTTGGCCATGGTCACCGGTTTCCACGCATCCGGCTCCGTATTAAAAAAGCGCCCGATATCCAGTACATCCACCCCGAATCGATCGATAATGGTATCATGGGGTTCGGCCAGTTGCTGCACCACATCATAGATCCTTACGGGCAGCTCTTCAAGTCCCAGATGATTTACCAGATTGCTGTAGGCAATGGCTGATATGCCCGAGCTTGGCGTGGCTCCCAGGTCCACCGGGATACGGTCCGGTGAAGTATGATGAATGGCAGCCAGTATTCGTTCACGTGATGTCATATCATCTGTTTCTTGAAGCATTGTGCAGGATCAATCCAGGTGGTAAACTTCCTCCATCGGGGCCCACCATTCGCCCTTTCCTGCCGATTCCACCGGTTCCTGACAGGGATCTGTCAGCTTCCACCAGGCCTGGGATACAGGGTCCCGGGCCATTTTTTCCATGTCTTTTTTAAAATCTTTCCCGGTATATTCCAAATAGCTAAAGAGATAACCGTCCCGATAATAGATGGAATAGTTCCTGATATTACACTTTTTGATCATTTCATTGACCCCTGGCAGGGGATTAGCATGAAGGGCCTTATACGCTTCCAGTTTTTCGGGTTTTACCCTGATAACCGAAGCATACCTGACCACCTCTTCCTGCTCCTGAATGCAGGCCTGCAGTGTAATGATCAAAAGCCCTGTGATCCAAATCCTTGTGTTACGCATATTGTATTGTTTTATCCAAAGTACTGTTCCTACCCAAAATAACTGTATAACAGAACCATGGCAATGAGAAGTATCAACGCCCAGATCCTGGGATCTCTGATATTGTGGATTCCTGACATAAATCCCTCATAAGTCTCTCTTGTAAATATAAGGTTTTTTATCTCTGACAGTGGCCTTGATTTCGACAGATGGCTCAGCAGTGTAAAGAAACCAATACAGATTACAAACAACCACCATGCCTGCATCAGGAAAGGGATTCCCAATCCATCGGTAATGTATCTGGCACCTGAAATGGGTTCAAAATCCAGGCAAAAAACAAGGATACCTGCCAGCAACCCGAATAGGAGTGTAGAGAGGGCTACATTGTCGTTTCCCCTTTTGGAAAGGATTCCCATGATAAATACACTGGCAACCGGCGGAGAGAGCATGGAGAGTACTATAGAAATAGCATCGAATATGCTCTCAAACCGGCCGATCCAGGGGGACCAGGAGATCGCCAGCAGTATAACAACAAGGCTGGTGATCCGGCCGGCTCTTAACAAATGCCTGTCGGAAGTGTCCGGCCTTATTTTTTTAACAATATCGATGGAAACAAGTGTCCCCACACTATTCAGTGCTGCAGAAATGGTACTCATCAGGGCCGCCAGCAGTGCCGCTGACATCAGCCCGACCAATCCCCTGGGAAGCACCTGGGATATAAGCACGATCAGTGTATCATTGGGATCCGTAATCTTTTCCCGGAACAGGACATAGGCCAGGATACCCGGGAGAACCATGATAAATACGGGAAGTATCTTTAAAAATCCTGCAAACAGGGGCCCGTTCTGGGCGTCTGACAAGGTTTTGGCCCCCAGCACTTTCTGTACAATGGTCTGATCGGCACACCAGTAATATATACCCAGTACGGGGTATCCCAGCAGGATGGCATACCAGGGAAGTATGGAATTTTGCCCGGATTGAAGCATATCCATTTGTCCCGGTTTCAGTGCTGCCTTCAACCCGGCCATGGTATGGATGCCCTTATCGGGTAGCATGGTGATGGCCAGGATGGTCAGCAGTGCGGCCCCTCCAATAAGTATGACTGACTGGAATGATTCAATTACCACGATGGCCCGCAATCCGCCCAGTATGCTGTAAAGCGTCGTGATGAATGCAATTACCAGGATGGAAACCATCACATCCACACCAAACAGGGTCTTCATGACAACTGCCCCCGCATAGAGGCTGATCCCTATGTGCGAGAAGAGAGCAGTGATCACCACAATGAAAGCAAAAAAGGAACGTGACCGGGGACCAAAACGCTTCTCCAGGAACTCGGGAAGGGTGGATACCCTGTTTTTAAAATAAAAAGGTGCGAAGAAGAGGGAAAGGACGATCAGCATAAAGGTGGCCATCCATTCAAAATTTCCCCATACGATACCATCTTTGAACCCGTTGGCCGCCAGACCCACCATGTGGATGGTGGATATATTGGCCGCAAAGAGTGCCGCCCCGATCATTCCCCAGTGCAAAGAGCGGCCAGCCAGGAAAAAGCCTTCACTGCTCAATGCCTTTCTCCGGGCCGATAAGATCCCGATCAGGATAATGCCCAGCAAATAGGCCAGGATAATGCCCACATCAAGGAGAGAAATATCTATATGGCTCATCAGCGGAATAAAATTTTAGCGGGTCTCATGCTGCATTACCTCTTCCATACAGATATTCTCCCACTCCCAGAGCCGTCGGGGATCATACCGTACGGTAGAAATATCTTTCATGATCATCTCGATATGGCACCTGTTATCAGCCTCTTCCAGAAAGTCCCGGATCTCTCGACGGGCACGCTCCCTGTTAAATTCCCTTTCGGCAAAAATAGCAGGATCCGGTTTCCGGCTGATCACATAATCATCGCCCAGCTCCCTGATAGCCATCCTGGTATCGTTCCACGGACTGCAGGAGACTTTCCTTAGATTGGGGATCCGTTTCATCAGGTGCCCTTTCCCGGCCAGTGGTTCACAACACCCGTAATAGGTCAGGTTCCATCTTTCCAGCCATTTCAGGTCATGCTCAATGGCAAACTCCCAGTGCATTTCTGGTGAAACATCTGAAAATATCTGGGCATTGGAACAACCCCACATATTGTGCGGCCGAACCCATTCCGGGTCAAATGGTTTTCCCGGCATCTCCCGGGTATGACCATATCCGCCCGAGCCTATCCTGGTATTATTACAATCCAGTGACAACAGGTTCTGCGTTTCAAACTGATCCAGCTCCACCATCCATGCCTCCACCATCCTTTCATAAAATGCATGAACCATATCGGGACGCAGGATCAGATCCTCCATGGCTTCCTGGACACCCCACCAGCGGATCAGGTAATCCCAGGGGGTGAACCATATATGGGTCTGTCCCTGCTGCCTTACCGGCAGGATGGAACCGAAGATGTCATTCATCAACTGGAACCGAATCCCTGTAGCTTCACGGTTATGCGTAATAACCGGTATCTTAATCTTCTCCAGGTCATCCATATCCCTTATCTGGACAATGAAATGCCGGGAAACTATATCACTTGTTTCATCCGTGATGGCCAGTTCTACATCCTCAATGATCCCAAAGTCCGTACTGTGGACTGAGAGCGGACAATCGAGCCAGGGATTGATAATCATATCTCCCGGCATATGTTTCCACTGGTAGATCGTTTTACGCATGAGATCTTCCTGGGAGCGCGCCCATTCATTCTTACAACGGATGGTCAGCTCATCATTGTAATTCATTTCATGCCACGGAATCTCATTGATCCAGACCATGGGCCGCTCCGATTCCAGATCATTCAGTTTTCGCCACAGTTGTGCCCGCTCTTTATGGATCGGAAGGGATGCAATCCGGGCCCACTCCTCTGCCAGTGCCTGTAAAATATCAACTTCCTCCTGTGTGAGTATGATCTCCCCGGCTACTTCCGGCATTTCCCTGTGGCTTGGATCATGTAACATCTGGTTGAGCTATTCTGATGAATGCCTTTTGGATTTTTCTATGAGTCTGCCCACCTGCCGAAGTGTCTTTACGTCGATTTTCCTGAGTTTTCCCCGATAGCCGGGTCCCACATTGATTGAAAAGATGTTCCCATACTGAACCGCTCCCAGGTAGTCCCTGAAAAGAGCTTCTGCAGGTTTACAAAGATTGTCGTGTTCAGGAAGGGAATAAAACCAGCTGGCACCTCCTGTGTGTTCGGGTAAAATGGGGTAGGTGAATTCAGCCACCAGGTAACCCTTGTAATTGCCTTCAGCATCTTTGTTGTATACCGAGGTGGTGGTGTCTCCAATATAACCGGGTGTTCCCCGTTCTCTTAAAGATAATCTTCCGGCTGGCTCCCCGTGATTGAACCCCACAAAGCAATCGGGCTGAAAGGTGTGCACCCATTCTACTGTCTCCCGGTGATTGAGGCCCCCGTCTCCCACAGCATGATCCATCCAGAAAAATTCAATGGGCCCGTACCGGGTACACAGTTCCTGTAACTGGGCCTTTTTCATTGCCGGGTTTCTGCCCATACCCTCATTCCTGCTTTTGCCATCCTCGGCACCCGGCCAGTTCCAGTCGCCTTCCGAAAAATAGAGTGCCAGCTTCAGACCATATTTATCACAGGATGTCCGCAACTGTTTCAGAACATCGATCCCAAGGGGACTATTGGTTACTTTCTTATCCGTGGTCTCCGTATCCCACAGGCAGAAACCGTCATGGTGTTTGCTCAGGAAAAGAATATAATGCATACCCGCATCCCTGGCCACCCTGCACCACTGGTCCGTATCACAACCGGTGGCCCTGAAAAATGAGGCATCTTTATCCAGGGTCGGGGTCCATTCCCTGCCCGAGAAGGTACTGAATGACCAGCAGATAAACATACCGAACTGCATCTCCCTGATCTCTTCGGCCCGTACCAGGTCGTCTTTTTTTTCAGGCCTCAATTGTGAGAAAACCGGCAAAGCCGGTGCCAGTAGCAGAACCATTAAGAACAGAGATAATGTTTTTTTCATCCTTGGAAAGTAATTAATCTCAACAACAATAACAAAATCCGCAGGCGTTCGCGAAAAGTAGTTGTGAATCGGACAAAAGAATCCTACATTAGAATCTTCAACCAACAGGGAATTCATGCATAAGGAACTACGGATCTGTATTGTGGGTGCCGGGGCCATTGGTGGTGTGACCGCCGGGGTACTGGTACGTGAGGGATTTACAGTTCAGCTTGTCACAAAGCATGAAGATCTGGCTGAAACGATCCGTGATTCCGGTATCAGTGTCAGTGGACAATGCGGCCATTTTACGGTCCCGGTACCCGCTGTGGCCGGACCGGAATCACTGGTGGGAAAATTCGATTATGTGCTGATTGCCACCAAAGCGGATGCGATGGCAGATGCGGCCAGGGGAATGGTGCCTTTCCTGTATGAAAATTCCAGGGTAGTTTCCATGCAGAACGGGATCTGTGAAGAGATACTGGCCGGGGTGGTAGGTAATGACCGTACCACCGGATGTGTGGTGGGATGGGGAGGTACCATGCATGAACCGGGAAGGGTGGAAATGACCTCCGGGGGTGAATTTATCCTGGGTTACCCGTACCGGGAACCGGACGAGTACCTGGAGAAACTTGCCGGTATACTCGGGCATGTCGTCGAAACAAGGATAACCCGTGACATTCTTTCGGAACGCTATTCCAAGCTTATCATCAATTCGTGCATAACCACCCTGGGAGCTCTCTGCGGTCTTTACCTGGGAGAAATGCTGGCAAAAAGAAGGGCCCGGATCCTGTTCATTGAAATAATCAGGGAAGCGGTTGCGGTTGCCGGAGCCATGAAGTTGCAGATTGCTCCGGCTGCAGCAGGGAAACTGGATTTCTACAAATTCCTTGCGCACGGTCCGTTTTCTTCGTTCAAACGGCACCTGATCATCCGGATGATCGGGATGAAATACCGTAACCTCAAATCCTCCAGCCTTCAAAGCCTGGAAAGGGGCAGGAGAACAGAAGTTGATAATTACAATGGATACATCTCGACCAAAGGGAAAGCCTTCGGTGTGGCTACACCGGTAAACGACCAACTGACCCTGATGATCCATGAGATCGAAGAGGGAAAAAGAGAAACCGTCCCCCATAATTTCTATCAAATCCAATTATGAGCAAGAAAAGTCAAAAAAATTATACTCCCTACCTGTTGTTTATTGCCCTGATAGCCGCGCTGGGGGGGTTTCTGTTTGGTTATGATACCGCGGTGATTTCAGGTACCATTGGTTTCGTAAAAACCAAATTTGCCCTGAGTACTGCCATGGAAGGCTGGTTTGTAAGCTCAGCACTGGTGGGCTGCATTACCGGTGTGGCCGTAGCCGGAGAACTGTCGGACCGTTTCGGACGAAAATTATCGCTGATCGCCTCCGGATTGCTGTTTTCAGTTTCAGCACTGGGTTGTGCACTGTCGGGATCTCATACGGAACTAATCATTTACCGCCTGGTGGGAGGCATTGGGGTAGGTGTTGCTTCCATGCTCTCCCCACTCTATATTTCAGAGGTTTCTCCTGCCAGGATCCGCGGACGGATGGTTGCGCTGTACCAGTTTGCCATTACTATGGGTATTCTGATTGCCTATTTTGTGAATGCGTACCTGCTGAATGCAAGTACTTCAGGGTCCTCATTTGCCCCTGGAACCATGCTGCATACCGTGTTTGTAAGTGAAGTATGGCGTGCCATGTTCGGCAGTGAGATTATCCCGGCCATCCTCTTCTTCCTGGCCATGCTCTTTGTTCCTGAAAGTCCGCGCTGGTTCGCCGTCAAAGGAAAAAATAAAAAGGCAGGCGCCATCCTGGAAAGGATCCATGGTAAAGCCGTTGGCGGAGAAGAAATGGCTTCTATCAGGGATTCCCTGAACCAGGATGAGAAAGGATCATGGAGTATGTTATTCCAACCCGGCATCAGAATAGCCGTTTTGGCCGGAATCCTGCTGGCGGTATTATGCCAGTTTACGGGAATAAACGCGATTATTTATTATGGTCCGCGTATTATGGAACAGGCCGGAATAAAGCTTAGTGATGCACTGGGAGGACAGGTCATTATAGGTTTTGTTAACATGTCTGCCACCCTGTTTGCCATCTGGAAAGTTGACCAATACGGCAGAAAGAAGCTTATGCTCGGGGGCGTGACCGGTATGGCGATTTCGCTTGTAATCGTAGGTCTTTTGTTTCTCATGCAGATGGGTAATGGCACTTTGCTGCTTATTTTCATCCTCACTTTTATCATCTCTTTTGCCATCGGTTATGGCCCCATTATCTGGATCCTGCTTTCAGAAATATATCCCACCAAAGTGAGGGGACGTGCCATGTCCCTGGCCACACTGTTTCTGTGGGTGGGTACGGCCATCATCGGTCAGGTTGTTCCCTGGATGCTGGAAACCCTGACACCTGCGGGAACCTTTTTTATGTTTGCATTGTTTTGTTTACCTGTTCCCTTCATCCTGCGCAAGCTACCGGAAACCAAAGGGATGACGCTGGAGGAGATCAAACGGGTCTGGCTGGTCCGGTAACTTTTAAACACTTCCATACAATGAATCGCAAGATATTTTTTATTGCATTATTATTGCTGTTATCCCTCTCCTGTACCCGGACCGACCGGGTTGCAACCGGTAACAATCAGGTGCAAACAGCTTTGGTCGATTACGTAAACCCACTGATGGGGACCGATTCAAAACACAGCCTCTCCAATGGAAATACTTACCCGGCCATTGCCATGCCCTGGGGCATGAATTTCTGGACCCCTATGACCTCCGGGATGGGTGACGGCTGGACCTATAATTACAATGACAATAAAATCCGGGGGATCAAACAGACCCATCAGCCCAGCCCGTGGATCAATGATTATGCCGCTTTTTCCCTGATGGCGGTTACAGGGAAGCTTAAATATCAGGAAGAGGAGCGGGCATCCTGGTTTTCCCACAAGGCTGAAACAGTCAAACCCTGTTACTACCAGGTATACCTGGCAGATTATAATGTTGTGGCTGAAGTGGCTCCCACTGAACGGGCTGCGCACTTTCAATTCACCTTCCCTGAATCCGACTCATCCTATATTATGCTGGATGGATTCTTCCAGGGTTCCATGGTAAAAATAATTCCCGGGGAGCGAAAGATTACCGGATATTGCAGGAACAACAGCGGAGGAACTCCGGATAACTTCCACAATTACTTTGTGGCCCAATTTGATAAAGATTTTGAAAACACCCACACATGGGGGAATCAATGGATACTGCAAAAAGACAGTTTATACAGCGAAGGAGACCATGTGGGAGCCATTGTAGGTTTTAAAACCAGGAAGGGAGAGGTTGTCCATGTAAAGGTTGCGTCATCTTTTATCAGCCCTGCCCAGGCAGAGCTAAACCTATCCGGAGAGATCGGCCCGGACACATTTGAAGAGACCAGATCGAAAGCCAGGGAGAAGTGGGAACATGAACTGGGCAGGATCAGTATCGAGGATAACAACCTGGATCATATCAGGACATTTTATTCCGCTTTATACAGGGTGTTGTTGTTTCCCAGAAAGTTTTATGAACGCAATGAACAAAATGAAGTGGTTCACTACAGTCCTTATAATGGTCAGGTATTACCGGGTTATATGTTTACCGATAATGGATTCTGGGATACCTTCCGGGCGGTCTTCCCTTTTTTCAATTTGATATATCCCGGGCTGAATGGTAGAATTATGCAGGGACTTGCCAATACCTACCGGGAATCGGGATGGTTGCCTGAATGGGCCAGTCCGGGTCACAGGGATTGTATGATCGGCTCAAACTCTGCCCCGATCATTGCGGATGCTTTCTTAAAAGGCTCCATCGATACGGATGCTGAACTGCTCTTTGAGGCTATCCTGAAGAATGCCACTGTGGAAAATGGAAGACCGGTCAGCTCGGTGGGCAGAGAGGGTCTCAGTTACTATCATTCACTTGGATATATCCCCTATGATGTGGGCATCAATGAAAATGCAGCCCGAACCCTGGAATATGCCTATGCTGACTTCACCATTGCTCAAATGGCCAAACAAATGGGAAACAATAGCGTTGCTGACAAGTTCTATAAGCAATCCCTCAACTACATGAACCTGTTTGATCCATCTGTCAACCTGATGCGGGGTAAAAATGCGGATGGCAGCTTTCAGTCACCTTTTAATCCTTTGAAGTGGGGGGACGCTTTTACCGAAGGGAACAGCCTGCACTACACATGGTCTGTTTTTCATGATATTCAGGGCTTGATCGATTTGATGGGAGGAAACAAAATATTTGAATCACAACTGGATACTGTCTTTGAGATGCCGCCCGATTTTGATGATTCCTATTATGGATTTACCATTCACGAAATCAGGGAGATGCAAATCGTACATATGGGCAATTATGCCCACGGGAACCAGCCCGTACAGCACATGATCTATTTGTATAACTATGCCGGTGTGCCCTATAAAACACAAAAGAGGGTGCGTGAAGTGCTAACCAGGCTCTATGTTCCCACTCCTGACGGATATTGCGGGGATGAAGATAACGGGCAAACATCGGCGTGGTACGTATTCAGTTCTCTTGGCTTCTACCCGGTAACACCTGCAACGGATCAATACGTGATTGGTGCCCCCCTCTTTAAAAAGGCCACCATTAAACTGGAAAATGGTAACACATTTACCATCATTGCGAAAAACAATTCAGATAAAAATTTCTATATACAATCCACACAACTGAACGGTAAGAAGTACCCTCACAGTTATATCCGG
>JANTFK010000089.1 GCA_024763595.1 Bacteroidales bacterium
ATCTCAAACCTCCTGATCCCTTTAATGAAGAAATCAGTCACAATGCTACGGGGGTAAATTCCGGAAACAATAACGTCATTTTCAGGAAGATTATCATTCTTTTTCATCCCCCTATAGGCCCTTTTCATCCCATAGTATGCCATATGGGCCCTGAACACGGCCCGGCATTCCCTGAAGGCGCCCTGAAGCAGGAACCTGGCCGCAGAAACTGCGTCCAGCAGCTTCCTGCGGAAAAGTGTCCGGTTTCGTTGTGCGGCAGGCAGGTTTTTATACAAAAGCAACAGGTTGTTCCTGAAGTTCAGGTATGTCTTCGTCGGATTTCCCCGGTCGAGGGTCCCTCCCCCCACGTGATAGACTGTGGAGCGGGGGACCACATGAATCCGGTAGCCCATGCGCTTCAGGCGCCAGCAGAGATCGATCTCCTCCATATGTGCAAAGAACCGTTCGTCGAGTCCACCGGCCCGGTGGTAAAGATCGGCCCTGACCAGCAGGCATGCTCCCGATCCCCAGAAGACCTCGACCGTATCATCATACTGGCCCCGGTCCTCTTCCAGGTGATCGAATATACGGCCCCTGCAGAAAGGATACCCGTTCCGGTCAATAAAACCACCTGCCGCTCCGGCATATTCAAAATGGCTCCTTTTGTTATAATCCAGGATCTTTGGAGTGCATGCAGCCACGTTCTCATCCGATGCCATCAACTGCATCAACGGATCCAGCCAGCCTTCAGTAACTTCTATATCTGAATTGAGCAGCAGAAAGTAATCTGCCCTGATCTGTTCGAATGCCCGGTTGTACCCTCCGCTGAATCCGTAGTTCTTTTCCAGGGCAATGATGCGGATATCCGGGAAATGGTTCCGGAGAAACTCCAGTGAATCATCAACGGACCCGTTATCGGCAACAATGATCTCTGACCCGGGATAGTGGCTGTGCTTCACCAGGGTGGGAAGAAACTTTTCCAGGAATCCTTTACCGTTCCAGTTCAGGATCACTATGGCAATACGCTTCATTCCCGTACCATGATTTTCTGTACAGTTTGCTGAAACTCGCTAAAACAAAGCCGGTTGGCACATACAACATTCTCTTTAAAAAGAGGATCCGGATTTCCCCGGAAGTCGGAGACCATCCCTCCGGCTTCCTTTACGAGCAATATCCCGGCTGCAATGTCCCAGGGATTGAGTCCGTATTCATAAAAAGCATCATACCTGCCACAGGCCACATAGGCGATATCGGTGGCTGCAGAACCCAGTCGCCTGAGTCCGTGTGAGTGATGCATAAAGAAGTCCATACTCTCCATAAACTCGGAGAGAAAGGTGAAATTGGTATAGGGGAAGCCGGTGGCGATCAGCGCATGCCTTATTTCCGGAACATTGCTGACCCGGATGGGTGATCCGTTGCGCCAGGCACCGCCCCCTTTCCATGCATAAAAGTATTCATTCAACCCGAATTCATAAATAATACCGGCCACCACTTCATTGTGCTCGGTTAGTCCCACGCTGATGGCAAAGGGATGTACACCATGAATAAAATTGGTGGTACCATCCACCGGATCGATGATCCAGTTGTGGATAGCTCCCCTTTTATCGCTTGTCCCCTCTTCCGCAATAAAACCTGCTTCGGGGATCAGTGCTCCCAGGCCCTCAACCAGGATCTCCTCCGTTTTCTTATCCACTTCGGTGACAAAATTGTGCTCTCCCTTGACCTCGATGTTCAGATCTTTTCGCTCATCGTGGCACTTTTGTACATAGGCTGCGGCCGTTTTCACCACTTCCATGGCTGCGTAACAGATATCCCTGTATTGAATTGAATTTTCGATGGTGTCTCAGCTGATTGGTTCGAGCTGCAAAGTAAGCTAAAAAATCAATATCCTGTTGATCCGATTCCTTTCAGGAAGGTGAGCAGGTCGGCTACCACAAAGGTGCTTCCACCGGCAAAGATCATATCGCGGCGACCGGCTTCCCTCCGGGCGGCAGTGTAAGCTTCCGCTACAGTTGGGTAGATGTTCCCTTTGAGTCCGTAACCACCGGCCTTCCCGGCCAGCTGGGACGCATCCAGCGATCTGGGTATGGATGAGCGCGTGAAGTAATAGCGTGCCTGCTTCGGTAACAGTGGAAGAATGGCATCCGGGTCCTTATCATCCACCATGCTCCAGACCATATGAAGATGTTGCCAGGGTACCTGCCGGACCTGTTCCATGACAGCTGATATTCCCGCCGGATTGTGCGCCGTATCACAGATGCTTCGCGGATTGTGCCCGATGGTCTGCCATCTTCCCATGATCCCGGTATTCTCCACCACTGAAAGCAACCCTTTTTCCACTGCGGATCCGGGGACGAACCACCCGAGCTGCTGTAACTGTTCAATGGCGGTAAGCGTGGTGATGACGTTTTCCTGCTGATAGTTACCCGACAGTCCCATGGCATAGGTCAACAGCCTGTTATCTTTATGGCGCCTGACCTTCAGGAGCATGGTACCCTCCCGGTCAATGGTGTGAAACTGCGTTTCAAAATGGTGTTCTGCGCGCTCCAGGGGAGCCTGTTTTTCAGCGGCCATGGCCGAGAGGACCTGGTGGGCCGCCGGGTCAGTGGGTCCGGTAACCAGCGGGATACCTCTCTTGATTATCCCTCCTTTCTCTCTGGCGATGGATGTCAGCTCCTTTCCAAGGAATGCTGTGTGATCCATGGAAATATTTGTGATGATGGTGAGCCCGGGGGAGATGATATTGGTCGAGTCCAGCCTGCCCCCCATGCCGGTCTCGATGACAGCCACATCCACCTGTTGCCTGGTAAAATAGTCAAGGGCCATGGCTACTGTCATTTCGAAGAATGAAGGACGGATCTCCCGGATGACGGGCTGATGCCGGGAGACAAACGCCGTTACTTCCTGTTCCGGGATGGGTTGTCCGTTGACCCGGATCCTTTCCCGGAAATCGAGCAGGTGAGGCGAGGTGTAGAGGCCGGTTTTCAACCCCGATTCCTGTAGTACCGAGGCGAGCATATGGCATACGGAGCCTTTCCCGTTGGTCCCTGCCACATGGATGGAACGGAAAGCGCGATGCGGGTGGTTGAAATATGCATCCAGCCGGCGGGTGTTGTCCAGATTGGCTTTATAGGCCGCCTTTCCCTGGCGCTGATACATGGGCAGGCTGCTGAACAAAAAATCGATGGTTTCCTGGTAGTTCATGATGAATAAAAGGGGTGCTCCCAGCAGGTTCCCAGTCCAAGGGCGTGTGCTGCCAGCAGCAGGTTCTGGGTGGCGGCTCTGCAATCGACCACCCAGTAACCATCACCATGCTGCAATGTTTCATTACCACATACCACGATGGCATGAGAAGCAGTCTGAAGCATCTGTGCATAGGGATGCACCTCCATGATCTGACGGAAGATGGGCTTCCGGTCGATGACCACAAAATGCCAGGGCTGGGTGTTGACTGCTGAGGGAGCATACATGGCTGCTGTCAGTACTTTTGTAATGAGTTCAGTATGAATTTTTTGACTGGTAAATTTACGGATGCTCCTGCGGTCCAGGATGTAATCTGTTTGCTCCATTTTATGCAGGTATTTGAAATTCTGTTAATAAGTTAAAAATTGTGAGTAAAACTCCTTCCAATGTGAATAATTCTCCCTCCGAAAGGGAACAAAAAACTCTAATTTTGGACCCAGGTAACTTTTCGTAAAGGTAGGTTAATGGGAGGGGATTTATGGCTACGGCAGTGAAAAAAAATCGAAAGATATTTATACTTGATACCAATGTGTTGCTCCATGATTACAAGAGCATTCACAATTTTGATGAGCATGACATTATTGTCCCCATCACCGTACTGGAAGAGCTGGACAAGTTCAAGAAGGGGAACGATATCATCAACTACCATGCACGGGAATTTACCAGGGAACTGGATAAATTAAGCGGCGACAAGCTGTTTAACGGCGGACTTTCACTGGGCAGGGGGAAGGGCAAACTGAGCATCCATACCGGGCAAAACCCTTCAGAGAAATTTCTGGCATCCTTTCCCGAAAATACACCGGACCACCGCATCCTGGCCATTGCCGAGCATTTGCATATGAAGCATGCACCGCTCCGGCCCGTGATCCTGATAACCAAAGACATCAACCTGAGGATGAAAGCCAAGTCCCTGGGGATCATGGCGCAGGACTATCACAATGACATGGTGCAGAACATTGATGATATTTATGAAAATGTGAAATCCAGCGATGTGGAGGACCATACGGTCATATCTGATATGTATGAGTCCATGGAAGGTGTTGCGGTCAAGCGTTTCGGGCTGAACAAACAACCGGTGGCGCACCAGTATTTTATCTTCAGGAACGAATCGAGAAGCGGACTGGGACACTATGATCCCTTTAACAGGGTGATCAATAAGGTGGAAAAAACCCGGACCTATGGCATCGATCCCCGGAACGCCGAGCAGACCTTTGCACTGGATGCCCTTTCCAGGCCCGAAGTGCAACTGGTGGCACTGACCGGGAAGGCGGGAACGGGAAAGACGCTGCTTGCCCTGGCAGCAGCCATCCACCAGCGTAAGATGTATACCCAGATCTTCCTGGCGCGCCCCGTCATTCCGCTGGGCAACCGGGACATTGGATATCTTCCGGGAGATGTGGATGAAAAGATCGGGCCCTACATGCAGCCGCTGTTTGACAACCTCTCGGTGATCAAACAGAAATTCAAGCAGCAGAGCAAGGAGTTTTCCAGAATCGAAGAGATGCAGCAGACTGAAAAGCTGATGATTACTCCGCTGGCCTATATTCGGGGGCGCAGTCTCTCCAGGGTCTTTTTTATTGTGGACGAGGCCCAGAACCTGACGCCCCATGAGGTGAAGACCATCATCACCAGGGCGGGAGAGGGGACCAAAATGGTGTTTACGGGAGATATTCAGCAGATCGACTCCCCCTACCTGGATACCAAATCCAACGGACTTACCTACCTGGCTGACCGCATGAAGGGCCAGGATATCTTTGCGCATGTACACCTGGTAAAAGGAGAACGAAGCTACCTGGCCGACCTGGCCAGTAACCTGCTCTGATCAGGACCATGAACCGTAAACTGATCATCATACGGCACGGAAAGTCCAGCTGGGATAATGAAGGGCTGCGGGATATTGACCGGCCCCTGGCTGAAAGGGGCATCCGGAATGCCGGTGAGATGGCCGGGCGGTTGAAGAAGATGGGCGTGATCCCGGATTTGATCTTTAGCAGTCCGGCTTCCAGGGCACTGAATACGGCCCTGATCATGTCTCGGACCTGGGGACTGGATCCTGCCCTGTTACAGATACATGAACCGCTCTATATGGCCTATGTTTCTGAGATTGAAGATGTAGTTGCCAGCGCTCCCTCCCATATCCGTAACCTGGCCATCTTTGGCCATAACCCTGCTTTTACCCTGTATGCCAACCAGTTCCTGAAAAAGCCACTGGAGAATCTTCCCACAGCAGGGGTTGTGGTGGTCACCTTTGAGGCGGAGGACTGGAAAGCATTCAGCAGGCGCGATGTGAAAGATACCTGTGTGGACTTTCCCAAACGAAAACACGGATTGTAGGTGTGGCATGATGTAGCGATCATATGGACAGGCCACAGGGAGGAAATTGACAGCAGATAGGAGAAGATGACTGAAGTTACCTGTGCCATTATTAAGAAGGGGGAGCATGTGGTGGTCACCCGTAGAAGCGAACGGATGCCCCATCCGTTAAAATGGGAGTTTCCCGGGGGAAAGCTGAAAGCGGGGGAATCGCCGGAATCGTGTATTGTACGTGAGATTCGAGAGGAACTGGGTGTTGAGGTGACCCCGTACCGGATGCTCTCTACTGTGGTACATGCCTATGGACCGGATCCCATCAGGCTGATCCCCTTTATTTGCAGGCTGGCCGGCGGTGAGATCATGCTGCACGAACACAGTGACTATCGCTGGGTTGACATTGCGAAGCTCGGAGAACTGGAGTGGCTGGAGGCCGACAGGGCGGTGGTCAGGATACTCCAGGAGATGTAACAGGGGATGCAACAGGAGAAGCTTAGTGCGGGCGGCTACCGATCCAGTCGGCCACATCTTTCAGCAACTGCCCTATGGTCTGGCCGATACCCTCCTTCATCCCCTCTTTCACCTGGGTTGCCACAAACAACAGGAACAGGAGGTAGATTGCCATCAGCAGAAAGGCTTTTAGACGGTTGAACCGTTTTCCGGTTACCATAATGGCCAGAGCCACTACCGTGGCCATCAGCAGAAAGACCCATACTTCCTGGGCAAATGCCAGTTCAGGTTGGTTCAGGACCAGACTATTACCATAGACCAGGTTGTAGAGCATGACAGGTAACCCCAGGGCAAAGGCGATATCAAATATATTGCTCCCCAGGGCATTGCTCAAAGCATCATCATAGTTTCCTTTTCTGGCATCTTTGATGGAGATGATGGTATCCGGCACCGATGTGGCAGCCGCTGAGAGCACTACGGCCACAAATATCAAAGGAATATTACCGGTCGCTTTCCCAAACAGGTCGGTTGCATAGACCAGCAACCAGGTGCCTAATGCCATGATTAGCGTGCCGGTTACCAGCAGGATCCAGGCCCTTCCCGGATTCAACTTCCGTCCGTTCAGTACCAGGTGGGTAATATCCAGGGTGATGATCCTGAACATAACGGAACGCCCGGTCTTCTCCTGTGGTGTTGTAAAGCCCGGATCCGCACCCTGTTTGATTTTTGTAATGAAAAAGAGCACACCCAGGTAAAACATATAGATCATGACCAGGATCAGCCCATGGTATCCTTTCAGGTTACCTTCGAAAAGAAAAATAATGAAGACGACCTGGGAGATCAGCAACACCACTCCTTCACGCAGCAATACCCGTTTATTCAATATGATGTTATTTCCCCTGCCCATGGAGTAGAGCAATATGACCACCAGTGTGGGGATGATCAGCAGGTTGAAGAGAGCACTTCCTGCAGCTACGCCCAATCCTCCCGAAAATCCATCTGCATCACGCAGGTAGAACAAAAAAAAGAAGGTGGCCAGGAATTCGGGCATGGAGCTGGCAACGGCATTCAGTGTGGCACCCTTAATGCCGGGTGGAAGCTTTCTTCCCAGGAAATCGGAAGCAACTTCAAACCCATGGGAGGAACGCCAGATTATCAGGCAGCTGAGGAAGATGAGGAGCAGTGAAAACAGCATGCCTGGTTATCTTTTTACGAAATGGATCATGTGCATGATCTGGTCATCCAGAAAATTGTTCTCATACTCCATCAGAAAGCGCTGGAAAAAACGGCCGATCCGCTTTTCCGACAGCAGGGCCATGTAACCCAGCCACCTGTTACCAAACCATATGGGAAGAATATAGAGGTGGTAATCCCGCTGGGGCAGTGTAATCTTCCCGGCCCGGACAATCTCCTCCAGATGTTTGCTTTGTTCGAGCATATCCAGCGTTGAGAGGAGCTGTTCAAGCTGCTCATTTTTCTCATGGGAGATCAGTCCTGTTCCTTCCGTCTGGATATAGGCATGGGTGATATCCAGAAAAGAGAAGTTGAAAAAATCCACTGTAAATGAGGTGATGCGCTCTCCCAGCTGTTTCAGGTCCGTGATCTTCCCAGATGCCATATCATTCTTCACCGGATCAAAGGCAGTGGCCAGGTTGAAGGGAATATAGGAGATCACATGGATCATGGAGCCCACCACAACCGCCAGAAGCATGTATAGTAACAGGGTGATGACCAGCGGGTAGAAATGATCGGGTGAAAGAGCTGCAACGAACCTGACCAGCGGAACAGAGAGTGCAATGGCTGTGGTGATATAGAACACCAGCAGGATGGTGCGCTGTACATTATAAATATGGCTGTAGGAAGGGTGCCTGCTCATATCCCAAAGGTAGGAAAATCCGGCCGGATTATTCAAAGTATAGCGTGCGGGGGCTCTCACTCAGTACTTCACCGATATCCACCGCTCCGCTTTCGGGGTCTGCTTCGTTAATTTCTGCCAGGACGCTGGAGGCGTGGTCTGGATTAACCGACATCAGCAGTCCGCCCGAGGTCTGGGCATCATGGGCCAGCATTTTCAATGTATGGTTCACATTCCGGGTGAAATGTGCACGGGCGCCTGAAAACTCCAGGTTCCTGAATGTGGCCCCGGGAATGCTGCCCTTCTCAAATATGCTGAATGCCCCCGGCAGTAACGGGATCGTTCCGGTAACGATGCGAAAACTGACCCTGCTGGCCTCTGCCATCTTGAGGGCATGTCCTGCCAGCCCGAATCCCGTAATATCGGTCATGCCGCTCACCTGGTATTTCACGGCTACTTCGGCTGCATACCTGTTCAGCCGTTTCATCTGATCCAGGGCCCTCCGGTAATCCGGGTCAGCGGCAAGCCCCGTTTTTTGTCCCGACACCAGGGCCCCGGTCCCGATGGATTTGGTCAGGATCAGCCGGTCTCCCGGCTTTGCACCGGCATTGGTGATCAGCCGGCCGGGATGCACCGTGCCGATAACGGCCAGGCCATATTTGGGCGGATGGTCATCGATGGTATGTCCGCCGATGATCAGCGCCCCGGCCTCCTCCACTTTACGGCTTCCCCCCCGCAGGATCTCTCCGAATACCTCCATCGGGATCTCGGCATTTGAAAACATCATCAGGTTCAACGCCAGTAAGGGGGTGCCTCCCATGGCATACACATCCGACAGGGCATTGGCCGCTGATATCTCCCCGAATTCAACAGGATCGGAACAAATGGGCGGGAAAAAGTCTGTTGTAAAGATCAGGGCTGTTTCATCATTCAACTTATACACGCCTGCATCATCATGGGTACTTACATCGACCAGCAGGTTCGGATCCGTTATAACAGGGAACTCCTTCAACACCTCCGAGAGGAGCCCTGCCGGCAGCTTGGATGAGCATCCTCCGTATTCAATGGTTGTAAGCAGATCAAATGGTTCGCTCATGGGGTCAGGGGTATACAACATGCCCGGCCGATGCCAGGGTTTCCGTAATTACGATCATATTGGAGATCATTCCCACGCCTATCCCGTATTGTAACCCGTAATGGTCAATACAGGCTCCGCAGAGCATAACCCGGATGCCCAGCTCTTCCAGTTCAGCCAGCGACTGACACGTGGGAGTTGTTTTCGTGGCCAGTTTCACTCCACCATTGTAAAGGATCACATGGGTGGGTAGTTTTTCCTGCAGTTTCAGTGCATCCAGGAAAGTCTCCATCAACGTCCTTCCCAGTTCCGGGTCTCCTTCACCCATGAGTTCCCCCTTGATGCACACAACGAAATCATCATTGACGGGACCCGTACTGCAATAGGCCACCGGATCGGACGCTTCAACGGTGGATGCTGCCGGCCGGCCGGTAACCAGTGTATGCACCTTCCCGGAAGTGGTTACCCGGGGTTCTACCCCCTGATCCCGGAGATAGGTCAGCAAATTCTGGAGGGAGGTGTCATTATCCGTATAGACCGTCAACTCTTCTCCCGTTTCTGTTTCCAGCAGTGCTTCTTTGAGCATGATCAGTGGCTGCGGGCATGTGAACCCCTTGGTGTCAACTATCTTCATGTAAGAGATGGATCCATTTACTGATGGCAAAAATAGCCAATTTCAGATGAATTCTGTCAGTTTTTTTGTCCGGCCCTACTATTTCCCGGTATCGGGACGATAATCATGTCAGCAGATGAAAAATATATCCTGGATCCCTGTAACTGGGTAGAAAGATACGGGGACTATCTCTTCAACTATGCCGTGGTGCGGGTCAGTGACCATGCGAAAGCCGAAGACCTGGTGCAGGATACCTTCCTGGCCGGATTGAA
>JANTFK010000090.1 GCA_024763595.1 Bacteroidales bacterium
TGGCATTAAAAGCTCCGGCTGTACAGGTATGGCTGTCACTACCTACAATCACCATACCCGGACGGGCATAACCGGCCATGATCTGATGGCATATCCCACTTCCTGCATCATGAAATTTTTCAATGCCCTGTTCCTTTGCAAACTCCCGGATGGACTGATAGGTATTGGCCAGTGCCGCACTGGTCGGAGGAGCATTATGATCCAGCACAACCAGTAACCGGTCGGGATCATACACATCCCCGCCTCCCATCTGCTGGAAGGTTTTACGAATACTGTTCGAATTATCATGGGTAAGAACCAGATCGGGCCGGTGAAAAACAATGGCTCCCCGGGGCGCTCCGAATATTTTCTCTATGAAGGTATAAGGCATAAATTAAATAGTATGAATGGTCTTTGCAATGATACCGGTTTACAGTGTATCATATAAGCTGGATACCTGAGCGGCGACAGTGATCCACCATCTCACCGGGCCAAATGGCCGACTGAATTTCACCGATATGCGCTTTTTTCAGCAGCTGCATGGCAGTTCTGGACTGGCCGATCCCTCCTCCGATGGAAGAAGGGAGTTCATCATTCAGCAGGCGCCTGTGAAACAAAAGCTCAACCTGGTCCATTTTACCCGTCAGCTCAAGTTGTGTGATCAACTCTTCCTTATCCACCCTGATCCCCATGCTGGTGATCTCTGCAGGGCTCTCCAATATTTCGTTCCAGACAATGATATCACCGTTCAGACCCCTGTAACCATCCACAGTTTCAGTGCTCCAGTCGTCATAATCAGGCGCCCTTTTGTCATGTGGTTTACCATCAGGCAGGTTGCCCCCTATTCCAATGATAAAGACAGCCCCGTATTGCTCGGCAATCTTTGCCTCCCGCTCTTTCGGAGGAAGATCGGGAAACCTTTCATAAAGCTGTTCCGAGTGGATATAGGTTATCGTCTCTGGCAGAGAGGGTACGATATCTGCATAAAATGAATGAATAAAGAACTCGCTCCGTTTCACATTGTCCCACACTTTCTGAACCGCCTGTTTCAGATAATCAAGTGTTCGCTCTTCAGGATGGATGGCCTTCTCCCAGTCCCATTGATCCACATAAACCGAATGCAGGTTATCCAACTCTTCATCGGGCCTCAGGGCGTTCATATCGGTATAAATACCATACCCTGTCTGAATGTCATAGTCCCTGAGCATCATGCGTTTCCATTTTGCCAGCGACTGTACCACCTCTGCCTCCTGTCCACGCATATCCCTGATGGGAAAGACAATCGGTTTCTCCTCTCCATGCAGCTCATCATTCAGGCCGGTTCCCTTCAGTACAAATAAAGGGGCTGTAACCCTGCGAAGCCTCAGGTCGGAAGAGAGTCCGGATTCAAAATGATCCTTCATCATCTGAATGGCTTTTTCAGTTTCCTTCAATGAAATTAAAGGTTTATAGCTATCGGGAATAATTAGTCTCATAACACGTTCTTTTTAAAACAATCCATTATTTTGATATATTTCCATCTGCACCTCAGAAAAGGGAGCAGCTGTAACGGTAATCTCTTTTGTAACGTTCCGGATCTCTCCTGTCTCAAAATTCAGATAGAGTTCATTGCCATTCTCAAGTTTCAGATCTTCAATCCGGCTGCAGTTTACTATCGGGAAAGCCGCATTGATGGCATTTCGCTCATAAATGGCACCAAATGATGCTGCCACAACACACTGAACCCCCAGCGAAATAAAACAATCCACCGCCTGCTGCCTGGAGCTTCCCGATCCAAAGTTTTTTCCAGTTACAATGATATCACCGGGTTGCACCTTGGATGCAAAATCTTCATACCCCTCCAGGTTATCAAATGTATATTGCCCCATCTCCGTCATATCTGTGATGGAAAGATACCTGTTATGGAAGATCATATCTGTGTCTATATTGTCTTTGGGAATATACCAAACCCTTCCCTTGATCTCCACGGGTCGGTCTTCCGGCGGAGCCTCTTTCGAAACAGTGGAATCAGATTCGTGCCGGGAGTCACTATGTATTTCATATACCCTTTTTTCAGGTTTATCGGGAAGATCACCGGGCCCTGTTATGTAACCGGCTACGGCTGAAGCGGCAACTACGGCCGGTGAAGCCAGGAAGACCTCTCCCTGTCCCTGTTTACCCGGGAAATTCCTGTTGCCCGTACTGATGGTTACCTCGCCCGGTCCGTTTTGTCCCACCTGTCCTGCAGCGCACCCGGCACATCCTGCATTGGAAACAAGGGCTCCCGACTCCTTAAATATCTCAATCAAACCCTCATCCATACATCGTTGCCATACCCTGTCCGTTGCCGGTACGATCTTCAATACAACCCCATCGGCCACCTTTCGTCCCTTCAGTATTCCGGCTGCCGACCTGAGATCCTCGATCCGGCCATTGGTACAGCTTCCTATGAAGGCCGAATCTATCCAGATTTTTTCTTCCGGTAATTCAGCTGTGTCGTGCGGCTTCCCGGGCAGGGAAACCCTGGGAATAAAACCAGACACATCGATCCTGTAAATCTCTGCATATGTGGCATCCGGATCGGCAAGAACGGGCTCAAGTTTCGTTTTGGCCCTTGATTCGCAATATCTGATCACCTCGTTGTTGGGGGGGAACAAAATAATGATGGCTCCCATTTCTGTTGCCATGGATGCAATGGTTATACGCTGATCCATGGTAAAGGTCTCAACCACATCACCCCCGATCTCAATGGCGCAACCCAGTAACTTATTGGCACCAAACCGCTCCAGCAGGTTAAGCGCTACATCCTTGGCTGCAAGATTATCATGCAGCTTACCTTCCAGTACGATCTTTACAGTGGGTGGTACTTTAAACCAGGTAGAACCTTTATGCCAGGCTGCAGCAATATCTTTATCTCCCATCCCCTGCCCAAAAGCCCCCACAGCACCCAGAATATTGGCATGAGAGTCTGTCGAAATCGCCGTGGAACCGGGATAAGCCAGTCCCTCCTCAATAAGCAGATGCGTTCCGATGCCCTTATCAATATCATATACACGTATACCATGCTCCCGGGCATAAAGCCTGCACCTGTGCTGATTGGCGGCATATTTCTGATCAGAACCGGTAGGGTTACAATCAAAAGTAAAAAAGGTCCGGGAAGCATCATGGACCGCCAGATCATGCTCCCGCATGTGCCTGACCACATTGGCACCTCCGAAGTCGCGGGCCACACGCGCATCGATCACCACATCGATTATCTCACCCGGGACCACCTGCTCCTTACCGGAGTGTGATGCCAGGATCTTTTCAATAACTGTCATTCCCATAACGATCATTTGTTTCAAAGATAACGACATTGCCATTTCAATAAATATTTTCTTAAACATCTCAGGATGATCTCCCGGGTTTTCATAGTTTTGCCACAAACAGTCCGGTGCCTAGATCCGTTCATCCCAATATTATCCGGCTATACCTGATAAAAATAGCCAAATGGTTCATGTTGTACATGCCTATTGTGGTACCGTTTTACGAAAGTAACGGGCTCACAATGAAGGATATCATGATCCTGCAGGCTGTTTATTCGGTCACCATTGTAATACTTGAAATCCCCTCCGGATATCTGGCAGATGTAATCGGTCGCAGGAAGGCCCTGATCATGGGTGCCATTTTTGGTACCATCGGTTTTACAACTTACAGTCTGAGTTATGGCTTCCTTGGTTTTCTCATAGCCGAGATTATCCTGGGAATCGGTCAGAGTTTTATCTCAGGGGCCGATTCTGCCATGATGTATGACTCGTTGTTGGAAAGAGGGGAAGAGAAAAAATATACCCGTTTTGAAGGACGCATTACCTCTCTGGGAAATGTGGCCGAAGCGGTGGCGGGAATCCTGGGCGGATTACTGGCAGGAATCACACTGAGGGCACCCTATATTGCGCAGGTTTTTGTATCATTTATTGCACTGCCGGCGGCCATCACACTGGCTGAACCGGTACGCAAAACACCATTGATCCAGGCAGGTTTCATGGAGATTGTGCAAATTGCCCGCTTTGCACTTTTTCGGAACCGGCCCCTTCGCCGCAATATTCTATTCAGCGCCGTTACCGGTACAGCCACCCTCACCATGGCCTGGTTCGCACAGCCTTTCTTTGAATATACCCGTATAAATATTGTGTGGTTCGGGCTCCTGTGGACCTCCCTTAACCTGACTGTGGCTATTACCTCCTATACGGCACATCATATTGAAAAGCGGCTGGGGCAGCTTTGGTCCATTATGCTCATTGCCCTGCTTATTCCCCTGGGCTATCTGGCTTTAAGCAGGTTTTATCTGCCCATCGGCCTGGTGGTCCTCTATTTCTTTTACCTGGTAAGAGGATTTGCCACACCTGTTTTAAAAGATTATATCAACCGGATCACAGCTTCCGGTATCAGGGCCACGGTCCTTTCGGTCCGGAACTTTATAATTCGCCTGCTCTTTGCTTTTACGGGACCATTGCTGGGTTGGATGAAGGACCTCTATTCGCTTCCCCAGGCACTTACCATGGCCGGAATCATTTTTCTTACTTTCAGCATTCTTACAGCAATCCTTTTTATCTCTTCAGGAAAAGAGATGGAGGGGATCAGGGATTACACCTCCAGTTCCAAGCCGTCATAAGCAGGTACAATACGGGGAGGAAGCTCATCCATCAGATACCTGGAAGGACCCATCTGGTGCGATATGTGTGTCAGGTAACCCATCTCCGGATTCACTTCTTTGATCAAAGCCACTGCCTGGGCAAGGGAAAAATGAGAAATATGCGTTTCTTTACGTAAAGCACAAACCACCAAATGCTTAACACCTTTCAGTTTTTGCTTTTCCGGATCCGGTATGTGGTTGAAATCCGTCAGGTAGGCAAATTCACCAATACGAAATCCCAGTACGGGCAGGTGGTAATGCATCATGCGTACAGGAATAATTTCCAGGTCTCCTATGGTGAATGGTTCGGCCGTGATGGGATGTATAACCACCTGCGGAATACCCGGGTACTTTTTCTCTGCAAATATATAGGGGAATCCGCTTTTCAGTGCCCTGATGACCCGTTCTTCAGCATAAATATCCATTGAGCTCTTCTGAATGAAGTTGAAAGCACGGATATCATCCAGCCCTGCAATATGATCACGATGCTCATGGGTGTAGAGTACTGCATCCAGTCTGGAAACCCGGGCTCGTAACATCTGTTGTCTGAAGTCAGGCCCCGTGTCAACGACCATTACCCGGTCGTTATATTCAACCAGAATGGATGAACGCAATCTTTTGTCGTGTTCATCATCAGACATGCACCCGCTACACCGGCATCCGATGACCGGCACGCCCTGTGAAGTACCTGTTCCCAGAAAAGTAATTTTCAATTGCGCTCGTTTTGCATAGTGTCGTTCACGAAGTTATAACTAATTTTAATACGTGGTTCCAAAGCAAAATCTATGAAAGGAATTCTCTACCTGATACCCAACACCCTGGGAAATCCGGATACGGTGTTTACCATACCCGCCGGGGTCACCGGGTTACTCAGCGAGATCAGTGTCTTCATCGTTGAGGATCTTCGTAATGCGCGCCGTTACCTGAAAAATATGAACAGGGCCATTGATATTGACCGGCTCACTTTTCATGAGCTCAATAAACACACCAGGGAAGAGGACCTCCCCTCTTTTCTTGAAGAAACGCTTCATGGAAAAAATACTGCGGTGATCTCTGAAGCCGGTGTACCCGGTGTGGCCGATCCCGGTGCCATGCTGGTCCGCCATGCCCATGATGCCGGCATCCGGGTGGTGCCCCTTACGGGCCCCTCCTCCATCCTGCTTTCTTTAATGGCATCGGGCCTTAACGGGCAGGCTTTCTCTTTTCATGGCTATCTGCCGGTAAAACGCCCCGACAGGATCCGAAAGATCAGGGAGCTTGAAAAAACCGCGAAACAGACTGGAGAGACCCAGATATTCATTGAGACCCCTTACCGGAATGAAGTGCTGCTTGGAGATATCCTGTCCACCTGTCACCCCTCCACCCTCCTGTGCATCGCCAGGGATATCACCCTGAAATCGGAGCTGATAAAGACCATGACGGTGAAAGCGTGGAAAAAAGAGAAACCGGCACTTCACAAAAGAGCGGCTATCTTTCTTCTGGGTAAATAATGATACCGGAAGAACAGCGCAGTTTCAAGTGTTACTTCTCTTCCTCCTGACTGCTCTGAAAAGTGGTTATTACTTTCAGGATCTCAACCTCATACAACAGGGTCTCATACGGGGGTACGACCCGCAGTTTACTCTCCGGGTCCAGAAACTCAAAAGCACCATATCCCAATTGATAGGGTATGATAAACCGCGCTTTCTCTCCCTCTTTCAAACGCAATATGCCCAGTTGCCACCCCATGACACGTTCGCTATCATTCTCTTTGATCTCATAGAATTCCGGGTCATCCGCATCCTTGTGGGCAAAAATCCGGCCATCTAGCAGGTAGCCTGTATAAGCAACCTCGACCATGGAATCCACCGCCACCTGGGTCCCTTCAGTTGGTTTATCTATGACATAGTACATGAAAGATTCACTATCGGGATCATAAATGGTATCCGCGTTGGTGAGGGTATCCACATAGGATGTAAACCTCGCCTGTTCATATGATTCTATATCTTTGATCACTTCCAGCAATTCCACTTCATATTTCAGAGATTGATATGGCGACACGCTTTTACCCAGACCTGTTGAACCATACCCCAGGTCACTTGTGAACAACAAAGTAGCCTGGCCGCCTTCCTTCATCAATGATAAACCCTCTGTAAAACCTTCGTTTCTTGTACCGTTCTGAATTTTGTAGGGTCCGTACAGTGCTGCCGAATCGTGCAGGTTATTGTCAAGGGCCACATTCTCCAGATAGGTCTCATAAATGTTTTCCCCCGGAATGGTATAACAGACATGATTTATCAGGAGCCAGTCATCTTCATCGGCCCGGGTTCCAGTGCCGGCTTTATGTTCTATGAAATAGAGGCCACTTGGCTGTGGTGTTGCATCCGGAAAGTTGGCGCCCAAATAAAGATCAAAATAGCGCTGTTCCTGATCCCGTTTGCTCTGCTCCTCATCAGTTTTCACACATGCCGGAATTACCAGCATGCTTCCGGATGCTAACAGTATGGTGAAAAATATATCTCTGATCTTCATATATGCTACACTTAGCTGCAGACCTCTAACAGGTCTCAAAAATCAAACCAAACTAAATAAAAAATATTGTGCAAAAATAGCATAATTAATCAACCTCACTCCACCTGAAGTACCTTAACATGGTATATGAGCACGGAATTCCCGGGGATTTTATCGCGGTCACCAAAATTACCATGTGCCAGATGGGGCGGAATCAGGAAAATGGCTTCAGACCCTTTTCTTAATAATTTCAGTCCCTGCTCAACTCCGGTCTCCACTCCACCCTTACCCATCGTGATTACCTTGGGATTCTTTTCATCTGCAGAGTAACAGGGTGTTCCATCAAGCAGGGTTGATTCATAAGTGTAGGTTACACGGCTGTTTTCTGCTATGGGTTGTCCCTCCCCTTTCTGTAAACGCACGATCCACAATCCGGCAGGCGTTGTTTCCGCCTTCCATCCTACCCGTTCAACGAAAGCTGCAATATGGTCCTGGTGCCTTCGTTGCATATATTGATTGGCTTTGATAAACTGTTCTTTCACAGGATCCTGCACCGGATCATCTTTGAGTTCCTGTACCGGGGGTTTACATGCAGTAACCAGCAGAATAACCAACAAAATGGTTACCGGCATGGTCCCGGTGAGATTACGTATTTGACAGCAAATCTGCATAATGGGGCAATAGTGACTCAAATAGTGAAAGTGTCTCCTCCATAGAGCGAAAGGAATCACCACCGGCAGCATTCACATGACCACCTCCGTGATAATGTTCAGTTGCAATACGGTTCACGGGAAAGTTTCCCCTGGAGCGCAATGAAACCTTGATCCGGTCCTTTTTTTCCACAAACAGCGCGGTAAATTTGATCCCCTTCACCGAAAATGGAAGATTGACAAACCCTTCCGTATCACCCTTTCGATGGTTAAACTTTCTTAATTCCTTATCAGTCAGGCTGATATATGCAGTATGGTATTGTGGCAGCACCACCATCTTTTCCAGCATGCAATAACCCTGCAGACGAATGCGGTCCTCTGAAAATGCATCATATACGTTGGAATAGATCCTGTCCTTCTCAATATCATAATGCATCAGATCGCCCACAATATGGAAGATCTCAGGATAACTGCTGGCATAGTTAAAATTGCCCGTATCGGTCATAATCGCCACATAGAGACAGGTGGCAATATCTTTATCCAGTATATTCTCCTGAAAGATCTCTTCCAGGAGCAGATAGATCATCTCCCCAACCGATCCGCGCCAGGTTTCCGATATGGTAATATCTGCAAAATCGACAGGATCTTCATGATGGTCGATCAGCACCTTCTTTGCTTCAGACTGAAAAAGATAGGTTTGCATGCCATTCAGGCGTTCGGGATCATTGAAATCAAGACAAAATATCAGATCGGCCCCTTCAATGATTTTGATGGCTTTCTCCTGTTTGTATTTAAATGTGGTTGATCGCTCAATGCCGGGAAGCCATCTGAGAAAATCCGGGAGTCCGTCAGGGATCACCACATTTGTCTCCACCCCCATCTTATTCAATGCCAGTGCCAGTGCCAGACTGGAACCAATGGCATCGCCGTCCGGATTGGTGTGTGTCAGTACCGCTACCCGATTGGCAGCTCCAACCCATTCATTGATGGTCTCTCTTATCTGCTTATCTACCATGAAACCCTTCTTCTTTAGGTGAGCAAAGTTAAAAAATATTGAAAGTGGCTTAACAAAGCCCGATTTATTTTGTTATTTCGCAGGATCAAAATCAAAATTACCATGGCAGGAAACATAACTTTTACCATTATCAAGCCAACGGCAGTATCCAAAGGATATACAGGTCCCATTCTGAATAAGATACATGAGGGAGGGTTCGCTATCTCAGCCATGAAAATGCTCTTCCTTACCACAGGTGAGGCACAGCGTTTTTATGAGGTACACAAAGAACGGCCATTTTACAACGACCTGGTGTCATACATGACCTCCGGTCCCATTGTGGTTGCCATTCTGAAAAAAGAGAATGCCGTTGAGGATTACAGGAAGCTGATCGGGGCCACGGATCCCGCCAAAGCAGAAGAAGGGACCATCAGAAAAGCGTTTGCAGAGAGCGTACAGGCCAATGCAGTACATGGATCTGATTCGGATGAGAATGCAGCAATAGAGGCGACATTCTTTTTCGCTGACATGGAAAGGTTCTGATCAATTGTACAAAATCCTTCTCTGCCGTCACTTTAGCACCACGTCATCGATCACATTCATACCTGCAGCTTCATTGAGCCTGGGGATGAGGGTGTCTTTTATCATTTCGAGTTCGTTACGAACAACGGAAGAATAGAGGGTAACATAAAGTTTCCGGTTACGGATCTTCAGGGAGCGGGTCTTTTTTGCTATGGTAACGCCCAGCAGTTCCTTCCATGATTTCATCAGGCGGTGTTCGGCAAGGCCCCGTTCCAGGTTATTGGCCTTA
>JANTFK010000091.1 GCA_024763595.1 Bacteroidales bacterium
GAGATCGTCTTGAGTTATCTCCGGCTGTGGTATATTTAACTGTTGACTATGCACTGTTATTTGGGTGTGGATATCGGCACCAGCGGGTGCAAGGCTGTTGTCTTCGATGAAAATGGCACCCAGCTCCATGTGGAACGCCGGACCTACAGCATCATATCAGAAAATGAGGGATGGGCCGAACTGGACACCGATGAGGTGATAGATCAGTGCTTTGCAGCGATCCGGGAGTCAGCATCGCGGGTCCTTCCGGATAAAATATCCGGTTTGGGTATCTCAAGTCAGGGAGAGGCTTTTACCATCCTGGATAAAAAGGGACAGACCCTCTCACGTGCACTTGTTTCATCGGACAGGAGGGCAGAAACATATGCCGCTACATGGCCGGAAGCATTTGGACCAGGTAAACTGTATAACATCACGGGGCACTCTCCCCACCCCATGTTCTCATTATTCAAGCTGTTGTGGATCAGGGACCACATGCCTGAAATCTGGCAAAAAGCGGAAAGGATCCTCTGTTTTGAGGATCTCCTGCAATACCGTCTGGGCATTGAGGACCCGGCCATCTCCTGGTCGCTTGCCGGAAGAACCATGATGTTCGATGTTGTAAATCATTGCTGGAGCCGGGAGATCCTGGATATGGTTGGAATCAGGCCCCGGCAACTGGCAAAACCATTGCCTCCGGGAGAGGTTGCCGGGCATGTCAGCAAAGAGATGGCCAGGAAGCTGAACCTCGCCGGACAACCGGTTGTTGTTGCCGGGGGACATGACCAACCCTGCTCTGCACTGGGAGCCGGAATTGTCACTGAGGGAATAGCAGCATATGCCACCGGGACTGTGGAATGCATCACCTCAACCAGTAATACCCCGCTCTTTTCACCTGACCTGATGAAAAGCAATATGTGTACATATGATCATGCGATCAGGGGGAAATATGCCACGGTTTCTTTCAATCTGACCGGTGGAAACCTGCTCCAGTGGTTCAGGGATGAGATCCGGAATGATTCCTTCGGGGAGCTGCTGAACCAGATGCCTGAAGAGCCCTCCCGTTTGCTGGTCCTCCCTTACTTTGCCGGAACAGGCACACCCTATTTCGATACAGCGGCAAAAGGTGCCATTATCGGCCTGGATTTCTCCACAACGCGGGGCGAGATTATCAAAGCCCTGCTGGAGGGCATTACCATGGAGATGAAGTTGAATCTGGAGATTCTGGAAAAGGCAGGCTACCGGATAAACGAACTGAGGATAATCGGAGGCGGGGCCAGGTCAGGCCACTGGAATCAGATAAAGGCCGACGTCCTGGGAAAACCCGTTACAGTTCCCGATGTAACCGAAGCTGCTTCCATGGGCGTTGCCATCCTTGCAAGGGCAGCACATATGCAGTTGCCGGTAGAAGAGGTAGCCGGAAACTGGGTAAAACCAACCGCCAGGATAATACCCGGTAATACGCATGTTTATGAAGAAAAATACATTACCTACCGGAAACTTTACCCCGCCTTGAAATCAATATGATCCGGCAGCCAGTTTCAGAACAGTCTGTGAAATGATCTGAACTGCATGGTCAACCTCTTCCCCGGTTGTATATTTTCCGGTAGAAATACGCACAGTACCCTCTGCAGCCAACTGGTCAACTTTCATGGCTTTCAATACCGGTGAGATCTCTGTAATTCCGGAATGACAGGCGGATCCCGTTGAGATCAACACATCACTTGCAATGACCTCGGTTAGTGTATATGCATTCATGCGGGGAAAGGCAATACTTAATGTATTGGGAAGGCTATTATCCGGATCTGTATGTACTGTCATATGCTTCAGGCTGGAAGACAATCCCTGCAGAAGCCTCTCACGCATAACATACATTTTCCTCTGATTTTCAGCCAGATTGGAATTGGCAATCTCGCACGCTTTGCCCAGTGCCACAATCTGGATTACGTTCTCGGTACCGGGCCTCAACCCCTTTTCCTGTCCTGCTCCATGCATCAGGTTGTCAATCTCTGTACCCTGTTTGATGAAGAGGGCCCCGATACCTTTGGGCGCATATAGTTTATGCCCGGCAATGGAGAGCAGGTCAACGCCCATTGCTTTCACATCCACATCAAGCTTACCCGTTGACTGGGCTGCATCGGTATGAAACATAACATGATGGCGCGCTGCTATAGCAGCAATCTCCGGCACAGGCTGAATGGTACCAATTTCATTATTGGCATGCATGATGGTGATAAGTACGGTGTCGGGGCGGACTGCATTTTCTACATCTTCCGGATTAACTTCACCATACCTGGTTACAGGCAACCAGGTAATATCCCAACCCTGTGTTGCAAGATATCTGCATACATTGGTTACGGCAGGATGTTCAACAGCCGATGTGATAATATGCTTCCCTCTCCCCCGGGCGGCAAAAGCCGTTCCCAGAATAGCATGATTATTTGACTCGGTACCCCCGCTGTTAAAACATATCTCTTCCGGTTGTGCATTAATCAGGGCAGCAACCTGTTGTTTTGCCCGGCTGACAGCCTCCCGGTTCTCTCTCCCGATGGAATAATTGCTGGAAGGATTCCCAAAACTGGTTGTAATATAGGGCAACATGGCTTCAACCACTTCCGGATCAACGGGAGTGGTTGCATTATAATCGAGGTATACCGGAATCATACTTTAGATGCATTTTTTGTTCGGAACGCTTATGCGTATTCCCGGGTAGATTTTATTGCTGATTTTTCCTTAAACATAATATTGTACCGGTTCGGCCCATACGGTATCACATTCTCCCGTGAAAACACTGCGTTGAATCAGTCTGAGCATATATACTGATACTCAGAAAAGCAGCACAGATAAGAACTGTAAGACTAAACTTCATCATGCATCAGAACCTGGAACTATCTCTATTTCAAATATCAAATCTCTACTGCCATCGTATTAACAGTGTAACAAAATCCATGGCCGGAACAGTTACCTCAGATCCGACTGTTTCCATTGCCTGATTATTTTCCAGGTCAAAGACGGAGACGGAAGCAGGTTTTTCGATATGCCAGTCAAGGGTTATCGTTTCATCTGTCCGGGCATCGGAACGGAGACGCAGCATCGCCCGGTTACCGTCCCGGAGCGTCTTAAAAACAGTTGCAGTAACAGATTCACTTCCCCTGATGGAAAGCATACTGCCGGGAATAAAGTCCCTGTTTACCGGCAGGACGATCAAGGGTTGTGCCTGTTCAATTCCAAAACGATTGGCTTCTCCACCGGAGTATTCTCCCTGATGGGGTTTCAGGTGATACCTGTAGGTCAGCTTCCCTCCCTGGCTGAGCGGGAAATTGGTATGCCAGTGGTTATTCAGTGCCCAGGAGTAGATGGTGCCGGAAGGTTCCAGCTTCGTTATCCACTTTTCTGATCCGGTTGCTCCTCCCAGAATATTGGCAGTGATTGTTCCCACCTGGAAAACAGGTGCATCCAGCGGGCACCATGTAATCCCACGTTCATCATTGGAAATATCGAGCCACCGTTGCAGCGCTATCCAGTTACGGTTTGCACCGGGCAACTGATCTTTCTCAATTTCCATGTATCCCCAGGGAATATCAGCCACCATAACAGGATCTTCAATGTTAAATGCGAAACCAAAATGGACCCCCTCCTTCTCTTTGGTTTTGACCTTATCGATGGTATTCCTGATCAATACATCCTCAGACTCCTTATACAGGGAGACTTCTGAAACAATAGTGTGGCAGCCTCTCCCTGTTGCTTTTATGACGATTGTGCCCAATAACGGACCATTCTCTTTGATGCTCAATTTTACATCCCGGGGCCCGAAGGCTTTCTCCGGGTCATCCTCTCCCAACAGATACCTGTAACTGTTGATCGCACAATCTGCGTTGGGATCGACAAACTCAGACTGATGCAGTTTTAGGCTGATAATATCACCCGTTTCTTCACTGATCTCTACCCTGACATTGCCATTATCCAGTACATTGCCCGATGCTATCTTCTTCCCGGTGGTTGCACCTCCCTTCCCGGCGCTGTATTTTCTTGAGCCAAAAGGGGGAAGATCTTCTACCCGGCAAAGGAGCGCTCCTGTTGACAGTAACTGGGAAGCAACGGGCTCACCATCCTCGTTAACCAATGTATGAAAACCGCCAACCCGGCCGGAAGGTATCTGAACATAGCCTGAACGGATCCACGACTGTGTATTAAAGACGGCCCATACCTGACTATTTCTGTGTTCAGTTTCTGAAACGGTCCTGTGAAAAATATCCTGGCTCTGATCGTACGCATCCTGGAAGTGGGCAAATTTTACATCCAGGATCTGGCTGCTGATGGGTTCCTTATCCGGTTCCATATAACACCAGGTATGTTCGGATCCCATAATGATATTATGCCATGCTTCATCGAACCGGTCACGGGGAGCGCTCTCTCCTTTATGTAACATGGTCCAGAGTGTTTCAGTCTGAACCAGTCGCTCCTTGGAAGAACGATTCATAGATGTTTGTCTGGCTGCAGTTCCGGTACCATCGGTCCAGTACTCGGTGAAATCACCTTTTAATACCGGGAAGTCATCACCATACTGCTCTTCAAAAGTCCTCATGATATCGGTGGCACTGGCAATTTGTAACCGGGGAAAAGCAAATTCTTCATTCCAGCTTTTTACCGCATCGGGCAGGTCGGCATCGATGGGCGTATTATCAGCCATGGCCCATGACATGGGAAAGATATCATAGGGATAGTAGTCAGAGGCTTCCAGCTCGGGCAACTTTTCATTCAGGTAGCTGTCGATGAAGTTTTCCCTCGGATGATCCGTTTTAACGACCCGGATCAGCTTATCGGGATCGGTCTGGCCAGCCATGTCCGGCCAGAAATACCTTCCTTTTATCGCTGCCCCCGGCGTATAGGATCCGGGTTGCAGGAATAGCACCCTGTTCTTACCCTGTGCATCGGACCACCAGAAAGGCTTGAAACTAAGGTCCATAGATCGCCCAACCCTGTCAAACCCGTTGTTAAAGGCAAGAATATACTTAAACCCCAGTTTGGAAGCTACAGGAACAATCCCCCAGGACATTCCCGGTATATCTACCTGAACGACGGTCTCAATCTTTTTACCCGTCAGAGCTTCATATTCCTTTGCAGGCCTGAAGAATTCAAGCAACTCCTCATCACCGGCAATGGATGTATTCAAATTGACATACCCGGCATCCAGGTGCAGGCATCCATCCCTGATCCCCTGAATCAAAACTTGTTTCTCTTCTTCTCCCGCCCCTTTCATATACCTGTCAACCGGCCATATAACCTCCGGGTTCCAGAGGTACCTTGCCCCTTCCGGATAACGGACTGTTTTCCTGGCCAGTTCCAGTCCGTTAACCAGGTTCCGTTTATGGATCAGTTCAACATTGGCATGCGTATTTGTGTAACCTATATCAACATGAGAATGGGGATAGATAAGCACTTTCCATTGCCTTTTCGCCGGCACCATCGCGGTGGCTCTCCATTCCCGGTCAGCTGTAATGACCCTGATATTCGCAGTGCAATTTTCATGAACCCCTTCTCCGTCAGGCAACAGTATGGAAAACTGCCCGGCCGGATCATCAAACTCCTTTACCAGCTTCTCTTTTGTCCCGTTGCACCGGATAATCACATGCACCCTGCCCTGAAGCTCCTGCCCGGGTAACTTCAGTATCACCTCCCTGCCCGGTTTCCCGTCTTCCCGGTATTTGTACCAGGGCTTTACTTCCCAGTCCAGATTCTCCCACGAATGATCACAGGCCTGGAAGGTGAGTAAGATGAGCAATTGAATTACAATAAGTCTTCCATGCATTATAAATCTTGTTCCGTGCATAACGATATCCTGCTTGTTTAACTTCGCTTAAAGATACGCATTAATCATAATCCACAGCTTCCCCAGGCAATGCCCTGAAGAAATACCAGATTGATTTGATCATTCAAGAACTTAAAACGAAGAATCTGATATGAAAGATGCTTTAAAATATAAGGGATCATGTTCCCGGGAAACCCACTTTTTTAACCATGGTTCTGAAGTCCTTATGCTTGTGTAATAAATAGAATTGTGGTTCGGTGGTAAGCCAGGGAATTTCCATTTCGTGATCATCAATGGCCACAGATAGCCAGTACAGTGCATCCTTTGTTTCGTCCAATGCTGCATAGATCACAGCGATAAAAAATGCAGGGGATCCTGCAGAAGTCAGCTCCCGGCGTTGCATTAATTCTTCAATAAGCTCCCTGGCCTTAACTTGCTGCCCCGACCTGGCATATGCTGCTCCCATCCAGCCAAGGATTCTAGGAAAACGAATGTTTTCCAGTTCGAAGATCTGTTGGAATGTTTGGATAGCTTCCTGGTAGTCACCGGAGTTTAAAAGCAGAAAGCCGTAGGAATCCAGTGTCATGTAGTTGTGCATAAACCGGAGCCTGGAGAGTGCAAACTCTCTGGCTTCATCAATTTGGTGGTTATAAAAAAGAGATAGGATCATCCGGGAATTGGGATAGTAAGGTTCATTGTGTACCAGATCCTGTGCCATCTTCAGGGCCTCTTTGTGCCTGCCGGTAAAGTTCAGGTAGTCCACATAGAGTGCATAGCCTTCAGTATTGAACCTTTCAATACCCATCTTGTATTCCTGCTCAGCCTTTTTAAAATCCCATTCATAATAAAGGTGGTAGAAACCTTTTACAGCATGGGCTTCAGGCAGGTTTGGTTCGATCTCAAGGGCCTTCCTGATGTGGATAATGGCCTGGCTCAATGCTTCCTTGGCATCGAGTTCGACTCCGAATATAGAACCTTTGGCAATTGAAACGTTGCCCAGGAGACTGTGGGCCAGCGCAAAACCAGAGTCCAGTTCAATGGCCTGAACACAATATTCCTCGGCCCTCTTATAACCCGATCTGGAATAGGTGGTGAACTCATAGTTAGCTTTCATAAAAAGTTCGTAGGCGACCGGATTGCTAGTATATCCCAGGTCCAACTTCGATCGAGTCTCAGGGGAAAGGGTGGTTTCCATTTGCAAAGCCACCTGTTCAGCTATTTCATTCTGCATCTGGAAAATATCATCAAATCTTCTATCGAAGTTCTCTGCCCAAACCCACTGTCCTGTTTTCCCATTGACCATGCCAACTTCCACCCTGATTACATCTCCGAATTTCTGTACACTTCCTTTCAGCACAAAGGAGGTATTGAGCTTGCTGGCAATTTCTACCACAGACTCATTGCGATCTCCCTTTAATAACATGTCGGTCTGCGAAACAACCCTAATTCCAGAAATTGCAGAAAGTTTTCGTGTCATGGCATCCCCTACCCCCATACTGAAATATGCATTGGAAGGTTCATTACTCAGGTTTTCGAAAGGCAGAATGGCCACTGATTTGGTCATTTCATCAGTCATTCTGTTCTTACTGGACAATTGAAGAATGAAAAAGAGGGTATATGGGAGAATGATTGCCAGCAGGACCAGCAATCCAACCTGTCTTCGCGGGATTGATTTTATCCATTGTAGTTTGACCTGCCCTGGCCCTTGTTCATGTCCATGGGAGTCGACTTTGTCTGCCTGACTTGGAGGGTGGCCATATACACCGGTAAAGCACCTGCTGAAATAAGTGGCGCTGCTAAAACCGACCAGGTAAGCCACTTCTGACACAGTATGTTGTCCTTCTTTTAGAAGTTCGAGGGCTTTTCTTAGCCTGTATTCCCTGATGAACTGGCTCACAGATTGACCACTCGCTGCCCTCAGTTTCCTGTGGAGATGCGAGCGGCTAATCCCGATGTGTCTGGACAATTCTCCAACCCCGAACTGCTCATTGCCAAGATTTTCCTCAACAAGCTGTTCCAGTTTTTTTATCATTTCCTGGTCATCCCTGATCATCAGGGATTAAAACAACCAGGTGAGGCAAATGTTTTATTGCTACCGGAAAGAAGTGAATGTACCACTCATTCCGGTAGCATCATAATTATCTAATATCAATGCATTATTGAGGATTCTGCATTGCAGCCACCTTCTCACTGAGATGATCTGCCAGATCATGCATTCCATGTTCCGGACTGAAGCTTACCAAAAAGAGATCTTTCTCTACTATTGCGGTATGTCCGGGTTTCATGAAGAAGGCTTCACCCTCGGAAAAAACTTCCTCTTCCCCGTTTTCATAGATGATTCGAACAGCACCTTCAATAACATACCCCCAGTGAGGAACCTGGCACTTGTCATTTTCCAGGCCTTCCAGCAGAGGGGAAAAATCAGTGCCTGCTGGTGTCCTGTTAATATCCACTGCCATTCCTCCCCAGCCATCAAACATAGGAAGTACCTCTCCTTTTGGAAAGTCATTAAGGTTAACATGAGTAACTTCTGGAACCTCATTGGTGTTTAATACAAACTTGCCCTTTTTCTGAGCAAGAACCTGCACACTCATTGTGGCAAGAATAACGATCAGGACTACGAATTTTTGTTTTTTCATTGTAATAAATATTTGGTTTAACATATAGAATAAATTCTGTCTAAGGGATAACCTGACTAATTGCTATCAGCTGTCTTATCAAAATTACATCTATATGTATATGCCACATAGCAAGCATCTTGCATAAACATGTAGTCATCTGCTATTGCATGAAATTATGTTGCAAGCATGAGAAGGGATGTTGTAAAATTCCGAAATCAGAGCTTTTAACCCGTTTAATTTGCTCGGCTTCGACATGTTTTTCACAAACAACATATGCCTTGCATATCTCCCGATGCAGGAAGTGAATGGTTATTTCACTACTAACTTGACTTGCAATTATTTATTCCATAAATTTATTAGAAAAGTCAATCTCCACCGAACAAATTTCCGGGAGGCTACTATGAAATATTCCATCACTTTTGCTATATCTTTCGGTATCCTGATGGTTGTCAATGGACAAACCACCGTTCCACCAGGTGCTGTATACGGGACCTGGACCAGTTATTCCACTTACCAGATCACCGGTAATATCTATATCCCTCATGATTCAACGCTCACAATTGAGCCTGGCGTGAAGGTTGAATTTCAGGGGCATTACGAGTTGAAGGTAATGGGCAGGCTGCTTGCCGAGGGAACCCAAACCGATTCCATCCTGTTCACCGTTAATGATACCACCGGCTACTACCTGGAAGATACTACCCTGGGAGGCTGGAACGGGATCAGGATCTATGACATCGAAGAATTGAACGATTCAACCAAACTAGCCTATTGCAGGTTGGAGTACGGAAAAGCAATCGGACCCGATTGGAACCACAGCACAGGAGGGGCGTTATATGCCTTCGGATTTAACAAAATCTCTGTATCTCATTGCCTGTTTTTCCAAAACAAAGCATGCACTTACGATGATATTGAGTCCTCCGGGGGGGCTGCCTATTTTGAATTTTCCAATATTTCATTTACAGAGAATACCTTTAGCAATAACAAAGCCTACAGAGGGGGAGGCATCTATTTTTATGCTTCCGGCCCGGTATTCAATAACAATCTTTTCTTGAACAATCAAAGTGGCTTTGAAGGGGGGGGGAATATTCGGAAATGTATCAGATCCTTCCTTTGTTGGCGATGTTTTTCGCAATAACTTGTCCGAAGAAATGGGAG
>JANTFK010000092.1 GCA_024763595.1 Bacteroidales bacterium
TGCTGCCTCCCGTAGGAGTCTGGTCCGTGTCTCAGTACCAGTGTGGGGGACCATCCTCTCAGACCCCCTAGACATCGTAGTCTTGGTGAGCTATTACCTCACCAACAAACTAATGTCACGCATGCCCATCTCTAACCGCCGGAGCTTTAACTATAAAAAGATGTCAGTTCATAGTATTATGGAGTATTAATCCGAATTTCTTCGGGCTATGCTCCAGTTAGAGGTAGGTTACAAACGCGATACTCACCCGTGCGCCGGTCGTCGCCTGGCCGAAGCCATCGTTACCCCTCGACTTGCATGTGTTAGGCCTGCCGCTAGCGTTCATCCTGAGCCAGGATCAAACTCTTCATTGTAGAAAAATTTAAATATGCTCAAGATTCTTCACTCCTCAAATTCATTTGGAATTTCAGGTGACTTCTTTACCTAATTCTTACTTCAGTATTTTCAAAGAACTTTGTTCTGATAATTTTCCGGACTGCAAAGTTAACAACTTTATCCCTTCTCTGCAATATCTTTCTTCACAAAATAGCCCGTTTTAAGAACAACTGCTTGTCAAAAGCGGATGCAAAGATAAGAGCTTTCATTTCAAATCTCCAAATGTTTTTTCGAATTTTTTCGAAATTAATTCCACACGGCTGGTAATCTGAATTTTATGAGCCACACTTAAAAGAACTCCCTTTTTTCAACAGCGTGCAAATATAGCGCATTCCACGTATCCTTGGCACTCATTCTGCAAAAAATGGATTAATTTTGTTTCTTTTGAACCTGATATGGGAAGTGAACGGCTGGTCATCGTACCCACATACAACGAAATCGAGAACATTGACAGGATCGTAAAGGCTGTCATGGACCTTTCAATGGAGACAGACCTTCTGATTGTGGACGACAATTCACCGGATGGTACCGGCCGGCGTATCAGGGAACTGCAGACAACCTACAAAAAGAGGCTCCACCTGCTGGAGCGGGAAGGAAAACTAGGGCTCGGTACGGCTTACATCAAAGGATTTATCTGGGCACTGGAACAGGGATACCTCTATGTATGTGAAATGGATGCCGATTTCTCCCATGATCCCAATGACCTGCCGGCACTGTTTGAAGCATGCAGCAACAACCTGGCAGATGTGGCCATAGGCTCAAGGTATATCTCCGGGGTCAATGTGGTCAACTGGCCCATGAGCAGGGTACTCATTTCCTATTTTGCCTCGGTCTATGTCAGGCTCATTACCCATATGAAAGTACGGGATGCCACAGCCGGATTTGTTTGCTACCGGAAAGAGGTCCTTGAAACCATTGAACTGGATAAGATCAGGTTTAAAGGATATGCTTTCCAGATCGAGATGAAATTCAAAGCCTGGAAGTACGGATTCAGGGTGCTGGAACTGCCTATTATTTTCACTGACCGCAAAGCAGGTACCTCAAAAATGTCGGGCAAGATCGTTAATGAAGCTGTTTTCGGAGTGATCAGGCTGAAAGTGTCCAGCTGGTTCAGGAGTTACAGGAGAGATTAAGAAAAATCGTAGAAAAGGGATATTATGGATAACTATCTCATAAAGAATGCGAAAATCGTCAACAACGGGTTGATCATATCCGGATTTGTGCTGGTACAGGGTGGCATCATCAGGGCCGTTGGAGAAGGGGAGCCCGCAGTTGATCAGGATCTGGCAGAGGTGATTGATGCTGGCGGCAACTATCTGCTACCCGGCCTCATCGATGACCAGGTACATTTCCGTGAGCCCGGGCTCACTCACAAAGCAGAAATTGCAACAGAATCCAAAGCGGCAGTTGCCGGTGGAATCACCTCCTTTATGGAGATGCCCAATACCATACCCCAGACCACCTCCCTCCGTGAGCTGGAAAAGAAGTACCGGCGGGCCTCAGAGGTTTCCCTGGCCAATTACTCTTTCTACCTGGGAGCCACCAATGACAACCTGGAAGAGATCAAACAACTGGATCCCGCCAAGAACTGCGGAGTCAAGGTATTCATGGGTTCCTCAACTGGAAATATGCTGGTTGACAACCGGGAATCACTGGAACAGATCTTTGCAGAGTCGCCCACGCTTATTGCCACCCACTGTGAAGATGAATCAACCATCCGGAAGAATACTAAAAAATACAAAGCGCAATTTGGGGAGGATATTCCGGTTCATCTTCATCCCGCAATCCGGAGCGAAGAGGCCTGTTTTCTCTCCAGCTCACTGGCTGTTGAGCTGGCAAAAAAGCATAACTCGCGCCTTCATGTGCTGCACCTCTCCACTGCCAGGGAGCTCGAACTATTTGAACAGGGGACCGATTTTCAGAAGAAAAGGATTACCGCAGAGGCATGTATCCATCACCTCTGGTTTCATGATGGGGATTATGAGCGAAAAGGGTCCCTGATCAAATGGAACCCGGCTGTTAAAACGGTTCATGACCGCGACTCCCTTGTGGCAGCCCTGCTGAACGACAAGCTGGATGTGGTTGCCACAGACCATGCACCCCATACCATCGAAGAAAAGCAGAGCAAATATTTTAAATCGCCGTCGGGCGGCCCCCTGGTGCAGCATGCCCTGGTGGCCATGCTCGAACTGGTCCACCATGGGAAGATCACCGTCGAGAAGGTGGTGGAGAAAATGTGTCATGCCCCGGCCAGGTTGTTTGGAATTAAAGAACGGGGGTTCATAGCACCCGGCTACAAAGCCGATTTGACCCTGGTGGATATGAACCAGGAGTGGAGCGTGGCCCATCAGAATATCTACTATAAATGTGGCTGGTCGCCTTTTGAGGGTGAAACATTTCATTCAAAAGTGACACATACCTGGGTCAATGGGAAGCTGGTATATATGAATGGAATGTTCAATGAAATGGTACGTGGAGAACGGCTGGAATTTGAAAGTGTTTAAAATACAAGGATCTTCAACAATAATGAGCGCTGTTATGAAAAAGAAAATAGTTCCCTTAACAGGATTGCCACTGATACCGGGTTTATGGTTGGCGGCCGGACTGGTTATTCTGCTGGCCGGATGCAAACCGGCTCCAAAAAAAGAAAAAACAAGCGAGCCCGGGCGTCCCAAATACAAAATTGAACAATCGCTTTTCGGGATTACTCCTGAAGGAGATTCTGTGATGTTATTTACATTGAAAAACGATCAGGAGATCGTTGTGAAGATTACCAATTACGGTGGCATCATTACTGAGATCCACACCCCCGGCCGCGAGGGAAAAAGCGACAACATTGTTCTGGGTTTTGATAACCTGGATCAGTACCTTGCCGGGCATCCCTACTTTGGTGCCATCATCGGACGGTATGGTAACCGAATCGGCAAAGCACAATTTACGCTGGATGGGAAAGTATACCACCTGGCAGCCAATGACGGGGAGAACGCCCTTCACGGAGGTGTGGCCGGTTTTGACAAAAAGATCTGGAGCCCTGAAGTGACCGCCGGGAATGACCGGGCTGTACTGAAGCTCTCTTACCTGAGCCCGGATGGAGAGGAGGGTTATCCGGGCAACCTGCAGGCAGTGGTCACCTATGAACTGCTGTCCGACCGGTTAATGATCACCTATGAAGCAAAGACAGACAAGGCCACCCCGGTGAACCTGACCAACCACTCCTATTTCAACCTTGGGGGTGAAGGGACCATCCTGGATCACATATTATATATTAATGCCTCCAGGTATACTCCCCCGGATGAGGAATTGATACCCACCGGCGAGCTGACCAATGTGCAGGGGACTCCCTTCGATTTCAGGAGGCCCACTGTGGTGGGAGAACGTCTGCAGGAAGCAGGCGGTAATCCCGTCGGATATGACCTGAATTATGTACTGGATGGTACTGCCGGGGAAAAAGTACTGGCTGCCAAGTTGCTGGACCCGCAAAGCGGACGATCCCTGGAGGTTACCACCACCGAACCGGGACTCCAGTTCTATACCGGGAACTTCCTGGACGGTTCACTGGTATCGGGCGACCGGACCTTTGTTCAGTACAGTGGCATTTGCCTGGAGACACAGCACTTCCCCGATTCTCCCAATCAACCCGGTTTCCCAAATACCATTCTGAGGCCCGGGGAGACCTATGCCACCCAGACCATATTTAAATTCGGTGTGGAAGAGTAGCCGGGACATCATAGCACCGGGGAACCGGGTCTGCGAGCTTAGCGGAGCTCATGCGTGAGCGGGACTTCAAAACAAAATAATTGTGAGCTTGTTTCATAAAAAAAGATCTCATGAACCCTGACAATGCACGATCCCTGTTCTCCTTTGAAAGGGAACTGCTCGATGAGATAAACAAATCAGATGTGGTTGAGATAGGACCCGGTACCATTGTCCTGAAAGAAAATGCATTTATCAAAGTGATCCCGCTTGTCCTGGAGGGCTCCATCAAACTCAGAAAAGTGGATCCAACCGGCCGGGAGATTGTTTTTTATCATATTGAACCGGGGGAGAGCTGCATCCTCTCCATCACATCCTGTCTGAATGAAAAGGCGAGTCAGGCAGAGGCCATCATTGAAAAAAAGACACGCATGATCGTTGTAGAAGCAGCGAAAGTACGCTCCTGGATGGACCGTTTTCCTACCTGGAGAAGATTCGTGGTAAACCTCTATTATATCCGGATGGCAGAGTTGATGACCCTGATTGATCTGGTGCTGTTTAAAAGTGTGGATACCCGGCTGATCCAGCATCTTCGGGCAAATGCTGTCAACAATGAACTGGCCATTACCCACCAGCAGCTTGCCGGTGAACTGGGAACGGCCCGGGAGGTGATCTCCAGGTTACTGAAGCAAATGGAGAAAGACCAGGTCATTCGTCTTGAAAGAGGTAAAATCAAAATTCTCAAGCCATTGTGACCAGGGTCACATTGATTTGAACGCCTGCAGCCCTATTTTTGACATATCACAAAATCATGTAGTTATGAAAAAAAATGTTGGGAACGCAGACAGATGGATCAGGATCATTCTGGGAATTGCCATAGTGGCAGCCGGTCTCTATTTTAAATCCTGGTGGGGATTAATTGGGGTGGTCCTCCTCGGAACAGCATTGGTCAGAACCTGTCCCCTGTTTATGATATTTGGAATTTCATCCAGAAAGAACCCGTAAAACCCATGTATCATGAACAGGAGGGATTTAATCAGAAATATTGCCGCGGGAACAGCTACGATCTTTGTTGTCCCTTCAGTGATCACCTCCTGTGAGAAGGAGTCTGAAGATCCGGATAACAATAGTAAGCCCGGCGGTAATGGTTTGACCATTGACCTGACAGATCCTAAATACAGCAATCTTGGATCTGCAGGAGGTTCAAAGGTGGTGAATGATATAATCATTTTCAATACCGGTGATGCAATCATTGCGCTTTCCAGTATTTGCACCCATCAGGGTTGCAAAGTCTCCTATAACCATGGAAACAGTAACCTGCCCTGCCCGTGTCATGGCTCCATATTCTCTACCAACGGCGCAGTTCTGCAAGGTCCTGCCCAGACTGCCCTGCAAAAACATAAGGTCTCCCGGGAAGGGGATATACTGACCATCGGTTAATCATCAACCCGTTTCCTGTACTGTTCAGCCATGGACAGGGCAGTCAGTTCATGAATGCGACAATTCGAAGTCTGCTAAATTAATTAACAATTAATATATTGCATTTTGTATATTACAACATGTAAAAACCATGATGCAACCCGGCACTCCTTTTCCTGCTACCGGATATTTCGGACCAACCTGTTTTTCTGATCGGGGACAGGAGATAGACCTCCTAAAGAGGAATATTGAGGGTGGACAATCCCAACAATGATTGCTTTTAAAAGCCAAACCCGCGATACGTGCATACCCACAGATTCTTTTCAGGCATCCTCACTTTTTTTCTAACCCTGAGTACATTACACGCGCAGTATCATATCCGGGCGGTACGTTTTGATATTCCACCCATTATTGACGGGATCATCAGCGAAGAGGTGTGGATGCAGGCCGATCCTATTACAGCTTTCACGCAAAGAGAACCTTATAACGGTCAACCCTCCTCGGAACGAACCGAAGTCTATATTGGTTATGACCGGCACAATCTCTATATCGCGTTCCGGTGCTATGGCGACCCCCGGTGGATCACTGCCAAGGAACTGGCCAGGGATGCCAACCTGCGTTATGACGACCGGATCCAGGTCATCCTGGACACCTATATGGATAAGCGTAATGGATACTGGTTCCAGGTGGGACCCAGGGGATCAATCGGTGATGCCATTGTGAGCGAAAATGGTGCTGCCTTTAATAAGGCATGGGATGGTTTGTGGACCGGAAAGGCTCAAATTCACAGCGAGGGATGGGATACTGAAATGGCCATCCCCTTTAAAACACTCGGATTTGACCGTGGATCTGATAAATGGGGGCTGAAGCTGATCCGGAACTTCATGCATGGGCAGGAGACCGATTACTGGCCGGTGGCCAACCTGAACACACACCGGTTCCAGGTTTCGGATGCCGGAACACTGGAGGGGCTGGAAGGGATCAGCCAGGGACTGGGTCTGGATATTGTGCCCTATGGTCTCACCGGGGCGGATTTCTCAACAAATGAGGATAAAATTACGCCGGAGCTGAATGCAGGTTTGGAAGCCTACTACAATCTCACCCCCAACCTGAAAGCGGCGGTCACACTTAATACCGATTTTGCACAGACCGAGGTGGATGACCAGGAGATCAACCTAACCAGGTTCCGGTTGTTCTACCCGGAAAAAAGAGATTTCTTTCTGGACGGGGCCAATTACTTTAACTTCGGCATCAGTGGTGACCGTTCCAATCCCATGAGTACAAAGCTGATCCCTTTTTTCTCCAGGCGTATTGGGCTGGATTCTGCCGGTAGTCCCATTCCAGTGGTGGCCGGAAGCAAAATTACGGGTCAGTCGGGTGAATGGAACATTGGGGCGCAATATATGAAAGACCAGCGCACCGGGTGGAAGCATTCTCATTTTGCTGTGGCCCGTATCTCACGAAACTTCGGGAACCAGTCCCGGGCCGGTTTCATCACCACCTACGGCAATGCACTGGAAGATATGGCCAACATGCTGCTGGGACTGGACCTGAAACTGGGGACATCCAGGTTCAGGGGAGATAAGAACATCGCTCTCACCCTCTATGGCCTGAAATCCTTCACAGCTTATGAAGATACAGATACCCGGGCCGGTGGAAGAGAGCTTGCCTACGGGATTGAATTTGTTTATCCCAACGATCTGCTGGACCTGCGGATGGGCCATATGCAGATCCAGGAGAATTTTGTTGCCGGGACCGGATTTGTCCCGCGACCCGGAGTACGCCAGACCTATGGAAACTTCCTGGTGGGTCCCAGGCCAGGAAAATGGGGGATCATTCAGATCCAGGCAGGAACCGGTATCGATTATATAACAGGATTTGATAACCGGCTCCTGACCCGTGAATGGAACGCCACTCCCCTGAAAATCAGGTTCCTCTCGGGCGATGAAATAGGCTGGAAGATGACTTCATCCCATGAACTCCTGGAAGAACCCTTTTCCATTTACGAAGGACATATTATTCCTGAAGGCACTTACAACTTTTTCTGGCAAACATTTTCGATTTATTCGTCCCAGCACCGTATCATCTGGACAACATTGGATTACAGGACCGGTGCATTCTTCAATGGCACCAGGAATGAAATAAAGCTGAAAGCAGGCTATAAAGTGATGGTTCCCCTGTTTGTGGGTGGAACGCTGAAACGGAACAAGATTCAGCTTTCCGATGATGAGTTTATTGCCAACATTTACCGGATCAACCTGAACATTCTTTTCAGTCCCGATATGACTCTCTATAATTTTGTCCAGTATGATACACAATCCGACCGCATGGGATGGCAGTCCAGGTTCCAGTGGATTCTTCAGCCGGGACGTGAGATATTCCTGGTCTGGAACAGCATAGCCAGAGATCCCTACGAGCGGTTTCAACTGGAAGAAGCCACTGCACGGTTAAAAGTGAAGTTCACCATACGATTCTGACGGCTATTAATGACATCAGTGCATTTTCACAACATGATTCATTTAACGATGCTCTAATGGGGCCCAGCGTACAGTCTGAATGGTATCAAAAGAAACATGCACATCGTTCATCCGGGGTGGTCCCGGCCGGCTTGTTCCTCTCTGAACCACTGATCTCAGTTCATCCGTAAGTTCCCGGACCATATCAGGATTTTCCTCCGCGACATTGAGTTCTTCTGCTATATCATTATGAAGGTTGTAGAGTTCGACTCTGGCCGGCTTGCCGCGTGACTCAGCAAGTTTTTCACGGGGCATCCTGAAAACAATCTTCCAGGGACCTTTCCGGAAGGCAAACTCACCTGCGACCGAATGACTGACCAGGGTTGTCCGCAAAGATGTACTTCCGTCCTCAGAAAAAGTTCCCAGAAAACTGAAACTGTCTTCAGCAACATCGTACCCGGTTGAATCTCCCCCAACTATGTCAACGCATGTGGCAAATATATCGTTAAGACAAACCAGCTGCTTATTCGATTTGCCCGCAGGCACTTTCCCGGGCCATCTCACAATAAACGGGACACGATGGCCTCCTTCCCAGATATCCCCTTTATAACCACGGTATGGTCCACTGGGAAAATGACCGGCTGCAATCAGGCTCTCCCAACCCGTATAACCTGAATGGCCGTTATCCGCGGTAAAGATCACAATGGTATTGTCAGCAATACCCGCCTCGTCAATCGCCCTGAGTATTTGTCCGGCTGACCAGTCCGTTTCCATCACAAAATCAGCAATGGGGGCAATGCCACTCCTGCCCCGAAAATCTTTGGTGGGGACTATGGGTTCATGCGGTGATGTCATGGAAAAATAGAGAAAGAAGGGGCGATCCAACGCTGCCTGCTGATGTATGTAATCAACAGCACGACTGGTAATCTCCGGAAGGATCTGATCGAAACGCCATCCCGGTGCCATGGGACACCCTTCAAATCTGCGTGGCATAACAACCCCTTCAGAAGGGTCATAGATATACTTTGCTGTAGGCAGCTCTACCACATGATCATTCTCAATAAAAGTAAAAGGGGGCTGATTGGGCACATGGGTGCCAAAATAGTAATCAAACCCACGTTCCGTCGGACCATCCCTTACAGGTTCCGTAAAATCCCATTCCTCATCCGCCATGGAATTCCGGGCCTCGACTCTACGGTTTGTCCGCTCACCGGACCAGTTCCAGCCCAGGTGCCATTTGCCTATACAAGCTGTCCGGTATCCCTGCTGTTTCAAATATGCCGGGAGTGTTACACGGTTTGCATCAATCAGAGGTGGCTCATAGCAGGCAAGTACCCATTCCTGCAGCTGTGTCCTCCAGGCATATCTCCCCGTAATAAGGCCATAGCGTGTCGGGGAGCAGACAGCGGATGCACTGTGCGCATCTGTATAACTTGTTCCCTGCCGGGCCAGTTTGTCCAGGTTGGGTGTGGTAATTTTATTATCCGGATAGTGGGCCTGGATATCCCCTACACCGAGATCATCTGCCAGTATAATAA
>JANTFK010000093.1 GCA_024763595.1 Bacteroidales bacterium
ATGATGAAAATCTTGGATCGTTGCTCCAGGAATACCTCCAGGCCAAAAATTACGAAACCGACTGGGCCATCAATGGAGAGAAAGCTTTCAGGTATTTTGAACAATTCCACTATGACCTCTGCCTGCTGGATGTAATGATGCCGGTTAAGGATGGCTTTACCCTGGCCTCGGAGATCAGGATCCTGAACAGCGATATTCCCATCATTTTCCTGACTGCCAAATCCCTGAAGGAAGATGTGCTGGAAGGATTTTCCCTGGGAGCAGATGACTACATGACCAAACCCTTCAGCATGGAGGAACTGCTTTTCAGGATAGAAGCTATCCTGCGACGGACAAAAGGGGTGCGGGGAGGTGACAAAGATCACTGGGAGATAGGCACATTCAGTTTTGATGCCAAAAAGCAGTTGCTGACCGGCAAGCATTCGGAGCAGAAACTGACCACCAAAGAGTCGGAACTGTTAAAGCTTCTCTGCAACAACATGAACCGGGTCCTGGAAAGGAATTTTGCACTCAAGGCCATCTGGATCGATGATAACTATTTTAATGCCAGGAGCATGGATGTGTATATCACCAAACTGAGAAAATACCTGAAATCTGATCCCGGTGTGCAGATCATCAATGTGCACGGGAAGGGGTATAAGCTGGTGGTTGATGCAGCATAAGTGGATTATTCCAGTTTAAGAACGGCCAGGAAGGCAGATTGCGGTACTTCAACATTCCCTACCTGGCGCATTCTCTTTTTACCTTTCTTCTGCTTCTCAAGCAGCTTCCGCTTTCTGGTAATGTCTCCTCCGTAACATTTGGCGGTAACATCCTTTCTGACCGCTTTAACAGTTTCCCGGGCGATGACCTTGGCACCAATGGCCGCCTGGATGGCAACCTCGTACTGCTGGCGTGGAATCAGTTCTTTCAGTTTGACACAGATCCGGCGGCCAAAATCATAGGCATTGGCGCGATGGATGAGGGTGGAAAGGGCATCTACCATCTCACCATTCAGCAGGATATCCAGTTTCACCAGATCGGCCTGCTGGTACCCATGCGGGTGATAATCAAAAGAAGCGTATCCCTTGGAGATGCTTTTCAGCCTGTCATAAAAATCAAAGACAATTTCAGCCAGGGGCATTTCAAAGGTAAGCTCCACCCTGTTGCTGGTCAGATACACCTGATTCTTGAGAGTCCCCCGCTTATCCAGGCATAACTTCATAATGGGGCCCACATAGTCGGCCTGTGAAATTACCTGCGCGAAGATATAGGGCTCCTGGATGTGGTCGATGGCCGTGGCAACCGGTAATCCGGAGGGGTTATGGACCTCCAGCACCTCTCCTTTTGTGGTCATCACTTTGAACGACACGTTGGGGACTGTGGTAATCACATCCATATTGAATTCACGGTCGAGCCGCTCCTGGATGATCTCCATATGGAGTAAGCCCAGGAACCCGCACCTGAATCCAAACCCCAGGGCAGCTGAAGATTCAGGGACAAAGGTCAGGGAGGCATCATTGAGCTGCAGTTTCTCAATGGAAGCCCTCAGATCCTCATAATCGTCCGCATCCACCGGATATATCCCGGCAAAAACCATGGGCTTTACATCCTCAAATCCGGCAATGGCTTCCCGGCATGGGCGGTCCACATGGGTAATGGTATCTCCCACCTTCACTTCACGGGAGGTTTTAATCCCGGAAATAATATAACCTACATCGCCTGCGGCCAGCTCATCCCTGGGCTCCGTCCCCAGCTTGAGTACTCCGATCTCATCCGCATCATACTCCTTCCCGGTAGCTACAAATTTGACCATTTCACCCTTTCTGATGCGTCCGTTCATAATCCGGAAATAGGCAAAGATCCCCCTGTATGAGTTAAAGACCGAATCAAAGATCAAAGCCTGCAGGGGAGCCTCCGGATCGCCTTTGGGGGCAGGTATCTTATCTATAATGGTTTCCAGAATCTCATCCACACCCAATCCTGTCTTCCCGCTGGCCTCAATGATCTCTTCCCGATCACACCCGACCAGGTCCACGATCTGATCCTTCACATCATCGGGCATGGCACTCTCCATATCCATCTTGTTCAGCACCGGTATAATCTCCAGATTGTGGTCAATGGCCTGGTAAAGATTGGAGATGGTCTGTGCCTGGATACCCTGGGTAGCATCCACAATCAGCAATGCTCCTTCACAGGCCGCAATGGAACGGCTCACCTCATAGGAGAAATCCACATGTCCCGGGGTATCGATCAGGTTCAGGATATAGTTCTTACCCCCGTAATGATGTTGCATCTGTATGGCATGGCTCTTGATGGTAATGCCCCGTTCCCGTTCCAGTTCCATGTTATCCAGCACCTGGTCCTGAAAATCCCTCTCCTGCAGGGTCCCTGTCCTCATTAGCAGCCTGTCTGCCAGGGTGCTCTTTCCATGGTCGATGTGGGCAATGATGCAGAAATTACGTATATGATCCATCCTTGTTCCCCAGTTTTCCGAGCACAAACCTACGTAAAGTTTATTATGAAAACAACATGCCGGTGTTACGAAAACTTCACTGTTCTGGCAGCCGTTCCGACCGTTGCCAGTGGAATACAGGGTATTCTCCGTGAGCATGGCTCAGTCTGCTCCCATATAACTCCACACCTATCATGGCAAGAAAGGCCGGTTTTTGAAAAAGTGGATGAGCGGGATAACTGAAAAACCAGAGAAAGGCATAAAGCAGTACGGGAATGAGCAGGGATACCAGCAGGATAAAGGTAACCAGGGGTTTCAGATGTGTCTGCACAGCCACCACCCGGATAAGGGCCAGAAACAGGTGGCCCCCCACCACACATCCGCTTCCAAAAGCGTGCAGGAACCTGATCCGCGGAAGATCACAGGGCACGATCATCAGAAAAAAACCGATGGCTGAAATATAGCTCAGCATTTCATACACCGGGCTTTCCGGAACCGGTTGTTTGTGACGATAGCTGCGGGCCAGCAAGAACATGGTGTATCCGCAAAGCAACATACCCGCATTAAAAACAATCCTGGAAGAGACATTTTGCAGTCCATGGGGTGAATGCGTGCGGCCCAGGTAACTGAAAGGATAAGCACCCAGCAGAAATTTCTCAGGATAGAGAAAAACGGCTGTGGCAAGAAATGCAATTAAAATGATTACCAGGAGGCGAAGATAGTGCTGCGCGTAGAGATCTCTGGCGGCTGCCATTTCCCCTCCCCTTCTGTACAACCGGTTTTTGTCGTTCACGGGGTGCATGATCAAACATTTTCCGGTAAATGTCCGAAAAGGAACTCCTGCCTGTAGCAAAGGTACGAAATCTCCCGGATCTGAGAATCGAATCACGCATGTTACAAGCAAAAAGAGGTTGCTCCCGCAGAAACAACCTCTTGTGATATATAATAGATATAATGGATGCTACATCATACCTCCCATTCCGGGGGCTCCGCCACCTGCAGGCATTGGAGGCTCCGGTTCGGGAATTTCAACCAGCGCACATTCGGTTGTAAGCAACATCCCGGCAATGGAAGCGGCATTTTCCAGGGCAATACGGGCCACTTTTGTAGGATCGATCACACCGGCAGCAAGCAGGTTTTCGAACTTCTCAGTGTGGGCATTGTATCCAAAGTCGCCTTTCCCTTCCTTAATGGTTTTAACAACTACCGAACCTTCCAGGCCGGCATTCTCTACGATCTGGCGCAGCGGCTCTTCCAGGGCCCTTTTAATGATGGCAATGCCTGTATTCTCATCCTCATTGGAGCCTTTAAGTTTTACCAGTTTCTCGAGGGAACGCACGTAAGCTACACCACCACCGGGAATGATTCCTTCCTCAACAGCGGCACGGGTTGCGCTCAGCGCATCGTCGAAAAGGTCCTTCTTGGATTTCATCTCAACTTCAGAGGCTGCTCCAACGTAGATAACAGCAACCCCACCTGCCAGTTTGGCAAGACGTTCCTGCAATTTCTCACGGTCGTAATCAGAAGTGGTATTTTCAATCTGTTTCTTGATCTGTCCAACCCTGGCACTGATCATCTCCTTCTCACCGGCACCGTTAACGATCGTGGTGTTCTCCTTATCAATGGTTATCTTTTCAGCCTGTCCCAGCATTTCCAGCTCAGCACCTTCAAGTTTCAGACCCTTCTCTTCGGAAATAACGGTTCCTCCGGTCAGAATAGCAATATCTTCCAGCATCTCCTTCCTTCTGTCACCAAATCCTGGAGCCTTCACAGCTGCAATTTTCAGTGATCCGCGAAGCTTGTTCACCACCAGTGTGGCCAGTGCCTCACCATCCACATCCTCTGCAATAATCATCAATGGACGGCCATTCTGGGCAGTTGCCTCGAGTATGGGGAGCATATCCTTCATGGTAGAAATCTTCTTGTCATGGATCAGGATGTAAGGATTCTCCAGTACAGCTTCCATCTTTTCAGTATCGGTCACGAAATAGGGAGAAATATATCCACGGTCGAATTGCATACCTTCAACCACATCCACATATGTATCGGATGATTTGGACTCTTCAATGGTGATCACTCCCTCCTGCTTTACCTTGGTCATGGCTTCTGCAATCAGGGCACCGATGGAGGCCTCGTTGTTTGCAGATATGGAAGCAACCTGTTCAATTTTCTGGTTGTCCTCGCCCACATCCTGCGACTGGCCCTGAAGGCTTTTAACCACTTCGGTCACTGCCTTGTCAATACCCCTTTTCAGATCCATGGGATTTGCACCGGCAGTTACGTTTTTCAGTCCAACCTGTACAATTGACTGAGCCAGTATGGTTGCAGTTGTTGTACCATCGCCTGCATCATCATTGGTTTTGGAAGCAACTTCCTTCACCATCTGTGCACCCACATTTTCAATCGGTTCCTCAAGGTCCACTTCTTTTGCTACGGTTACACCATCCTTGGTTACCTGGGGTGCCCCGAATTTCTTTTCAATGATCACATTGCGGCCTTTGGGGCCCAGTGTAACTTTGACAGCATTAGCCAGCTGATCGATGCCTTTTTTAAGCTGATCGCGGGCTTCCATATCAAATTTGATCTCTTTTGCCATTTTTATTCTGTTTATTGGTTACTTACTTAGAAATAAATAATAGATCACTCTGCGAAATCAGCAGATAATCTTCATCCTCAATACATAATTCCTGACCGGCAAATTTGCCAAAAAGCACCTTATCACCCACTTCAACTTCCATGGGTTCATCTGCTTTACCGGCTCCGACCATTATCACTGTTCCCTGTTGTGGTTTCTCTTTCGCCGTATCGGGTATGATAATTCCACTGGGCGTACAGTCCTCGGCCTCCGAAGGCTTAATGAGAACCTTACCCGCAAGGATTTTACCTTTAAGTTCTGCCATTTTTCAAATAACTTTTAAGCTCGACATTATCAAAATCGCTTTCTCCTTATCACATACTGTGCCAAAAGGCTATTATAAAAAAAAAGTGCCGGTAATATGACATACTGACACTTTTGCGAAGTTGATAAATGAATCTCTTATTGCTTTTCCTGGCCATTTGAAGGCTCACTGCCAAATGATTCAGGCAGGTCTATGGTTTGAGAGGGCTGGTCCATGATGGACTGGTCAAACTGACCCTGCAGGCGCGAATTGTCAGCTTCCCTCGTCTTGGGAACAGTAATTCCGGCCAGCAGGCTGAATAAAATTAATGCAGCTCCCAGGGTCCATGTGGCTTTCTCAAGAAAATCGGCAGTCTTCCTCACACCCATATACTGGTTGGAAGAAGAGAAATTTGAAGCAAGGCCACCACCCTTTGAATTCTGCACAAGTACAATTAAAATGGTAAAGATGCAGATCACAACAATCAGTACCGTAAATACTATAAACATTTGAATGCCTCTTTATGAATGATTTATATTCTGTATTTTCTCAATTTGCGCTGCAAAGTAAGCACTTTTTTCCGGATATTTCAAACTCAGCCGCTCATAAGCATAGATGGCCTTTGCATACAATCCCTGCTTCACATAAATCCTGGCCAGTGTATCGGTAATAAAGCCATCATGCTCTTTGATCGAGTCCAGAGAAGCATCGCCTTTCAGACTGGTTTTACGATCGGCCCGGATCGGGCCCGGATCATCCTTGATGAAACTATTTATCAGGCTGTTATTGTCCACCCCCTCAGACAGATTTTCAGATGGTGGTTCGGAATCCAGAATAAATGTATCGGCTGACGATTCCTCATCCAGTTCAAGCAGATCGCCCTGTGGTACACTACCTGCATACGGGGCATGCTGCTCAATGATTACCTCAGCCTCCCGGCCGGCTTCATCTGAGAACACTATTCCCTCCTCCCTGTCACCGGTTATATCTGGTTCCGGTTCCGCCTGGAGCGGTTGGGTCACTTCGGTTACCAGCCTGAATAACCGTTCTCTGTCGCTGGAATAGACCGCGGCGACCCTCAAAGCATCTTCCTTTTCATACCCCAGGGATTCCAGGATCCTCACTTTTAACATATGTGCCAGACTGAACTGCGGATAATTCTTGCACAGGTTGTTTACTTCCTCAAGGTTGGCCGGAGCATAATGATCGGTAGTAAGCAGGCGAATAATATCTGATGCGTCCATGTTCATAACGTTTACCAGGATATAAATGCACGGTTGAAGATATCCTCTATTAAATTCTCCACAATCAGCTCAATGAGCTCGTCCTCCACGTCGGTCAGGTTCTTCGAAGCATCATAATCCTCATACCTGGAGAAGCTGTTATCGTAATCCAGTTCCGGTTGCACCAGGTTGGTATACCGGATTCTTACCGTAATGGTTAATCTGTTGCGTGCTGCAGTCTCATCTCCGGTAATGGCAGTGGGCCTTGTTTCATATCCTGTAATCTCTCCGGAGAACTGGACGTCTCCTCCATCGGGGGAAAGGTCCAGGCTGGTATTGCTCTGGATCTTATCCAGTAAAGCATCCGTGAAAAGCTGGCTCAGCTGTGCCTGCACTATGGGAGCCCTGTTGGGAATATAGTCAACCGAATAGGTGTGCACATCGGGTGAAATATTTACCCCGCTGAATGAGTAGGTAACCTTGCATCCGGCCAGGATCATCATTACAGGAAACAGGAAGAGATACAGGGAGAGATATGACACAAAGCGTTTCATTCCGGTTATTCAATATTATATTCCTTGATCTTTCTATAGAGGGTTCTTTCTGAAATACCCAGGTCCTGGGCCGCATATTTCCTTTTACCGTTGTGTTTGTCCAGTGCTTTGATAATGAGTTCAATCTCCTTTTCCTCCAGTGAAAGCGATTCTTCAATAATCTCTTCCGTATCCATGATCCGTTCGTCATTCCTGCTATTATGGGCCGGCACAGGAGGAGTAATCAGATCCCTGGTTTCAGGGGCCACCTCATCCACGTTGCCATAGAGTTTCTTAAGAATCCCCTCGTTCTCCTGTTCAAAATCCCTGTTAACCTGTCCCTTTTCCATGATCTGGCTCACCAGTTTCTTCAGATCATGCATATCGCTCTTCATTTCAAAAAGCAGTTTGTAGAGGATCTCCCGCTCGGAGTTAAATGTTTCCTCACTAATGGACTCTTTATTGATTAACGCCGGAAGGCGGGATTTATGATATTCGGGCAGGTAATGTGTCAGGACCGCAGCCGATATCTCCCGCTCCTGTTCGATGATGGATAATTGCTCTGTTACATTCTTAAGCTGCCGGATGTTCCCTGGCCATGAATAGTTCAGTAATACCTGGCGTGCCTCCTCATCCAGCCTGATGGCCGGCATCCGGTAACGCTCCGAGAAATCAGCTGCAAATTTCCTGAAAAGGAGCAATATATCATTGCCCCGCTCCCTGAGAGAAGGAATCTGTATGGGTACTGTATTCAGGCGGTAAAAAAGATCCTCCCTGAATTTACCTTTCCGGATGGCCTGGTTAATATCCAGGTTGGTGGCTGCGACAATCCGCACGTCGGTTTTCATCACCCTGGAAGAACCCACCCTGATAAACTCCCCGGTCTCTAACACCCTGAGTAGCCTTACCTGTGTGGATAACGGCAGTTCGGCCACCTCATCCAGAAAAATGGTACCACCGTTGGCTACTTCAAAATAGCCTTTTCGGGTATCATGGGCTCCCGTAAAGGAGCCCTTCTCATGACCAAATAGTTCAGAGTCAATGGTGCCATCGGGGATCGCCCCGCAGTTCACTGCAATATAAGGCCCGTGTTTGCGTCCCCCCAGGGCATGAATGATCTGCGGAAAAGACTCCTTTCCGGTACCACTCTCCCCGGTGATCAAAACACTTAGATCTGTCGGGGCCACCTGGCGGGCAATATCAATGGCCCTGTCGAGGCCCGGATAGGTTCCTATGATACCAAACCGTTGTTTAATCTGTTGAATCTCCATGCTCTATTCTGACAAAATAACCTGAAAGTATGACAAAATTACAATTTTAGATGGATTCAAAAAGATTTCTCCTGATAGTTTCCTATTTTTGAGCGGATATGTCGACAAACTTCCTCGGAATAATTCCTGCAAGATATGCTTCGACCCGCTTCCCGGGCAAACCGCTGGCCATGCTGGGGGACAAACCCATGATACAGTGGGTGTATGAAGGGGCATCCGGTTTGTTTGACCACCTGGTGGTTGCCACAGATGATCAACGCATTTATAACAGTGTGACAGCTTTTGGCGGGAAGGCGCTGATGACTGCTTCATCGCACAGCAGCGGGACAGAAAGATGTGCCGAAGCCTGGTCACGCTATTCGCAACAAACGGGTCAGACATTCAGTCATGTGGTGAATATCCAGGGAGATGAACCGCTTATCAGGAAAGAGCAGTTGGCAACCCTGATGGCATGTTTTCAATTGCCCGGAACCAGGATCGCCACACTCATCAGGAAACTCCGTGATCCTGCAGAGCTCCATAATCCCCATTTGGTTAAAGTGGTGGTGGATCAATCCCTCAGGGCCCTCTACTTTTCCAGGGCACCCATCCCTTTTGTAAGGGACCCGGACAGGGAACCGGTGTCAGGCACCCTCCCATTTTATGCACACCTGGGAATATATGCCTTCCGTGCAGAGGTACTTGAACAGATTGTTACATTCCCGCCCTCACCTCTGGAGGAGGCCGAATCACTGGAGCAGTTACGATGGATGGAACAGGGCATCGCCATTCAGACCGCCATAACCGACTTTCCTTCGCTGGGAGTTGACACACCTGAAGATCTCATCGCGATCAGCAAAGAGGAGCGCTTTCAGCGCTGATATGAATAATCAAACAGCAACACGGACCCGGAAGGTATACAGGACATATTCGCTGGTAATACTCTCAAACTGGTACTCCAGCTTATTGTCAGCTGTTTTGGCAATCTCGATAATGCCCAGCCCGGCACCTCCCAGCGCAGAAAACTCGCCATTGGCAATGGTGCTTCTGTAAAGTGCTTTCAATTCCTCCCTGTTCTGACTGTTAACTTTATCGATCCTTTCCCGGAGCCGGTCAGCATCAATTTTCTTTACCGGGTTTTTGGTGATAAACTCAATA
>JANTFK010000094.1 GCA_024763595.1 Bacteroidales bacterium
CAGTTGGAATGCCATTTTACTGCATTAAGGAAAGATGCTCCATATATTTTTTCACCTCTTCTCTCTCATCCGGTTCAAACCGTTGCAGGGGCGGAGCGATATGGTCCTCGCAGATACCCATAACGGATAATCCGCATTTGGTCCCTTTCAGATACCTGGAAGCGTGCTTCCCGACCCGGTAAATGGTCTGGTAAAGCATCATCACTTTACGGCGGTGTTTTGTAATGGCTTTCAGGTCGCCCGCTACCGATGCTTCATACAGGTTAACAAACAGTTCCGGGAAAAGGTTGGCACCACCTGCAATGGCTCCGTGCCCGCCATGCAGGATTGTTGCGGGCAAAAAGATCTCGGTCCCGGTTATCACAGAAAATTCAGGTGAATCCCTGAACGCTTCAATAAGGGAATAGAGATTGAGCATGTCGCCCGAGCTGTCCTTGATCCCCACGGCACCCATCTCCCGGATTCTTTTTACGGCTTCCACGGTCAGGTTGATCTTGGTATGACTGGGTAAGTTATAAATTAAGAACGGAAGCGGCAGCTTCCTGGAGAGGGATTCATAATAGTTAATTACCTCCTCCCCGGATAGCGGATAGTAATAGGGTGGCGCCACAACCACTCCGCCGGCCCCTTCATCCCTGGCGAAGCCGGCTATTTCAATGGTTCTTGTCATGCAGGTGTCCGACACACCAACCAGTACCGGGATCCTGTTATCCACCAGTTCACATGTTCTGCTGATCAGCTCCTTTTGGATCTCATGGCTGAGGGAGGGGGCCTCCCCGTTGGAACCCAGCAGGAACAGCGCATGGACCCCGCCCGATACCAGGTGTTCAACAAGTTTTTCCAGTCCCGGTATGTCCAGCTCCATCTGACTGTTCAGGGGCGTGACCATGGGTGGTATGATTCCTTTTAAGGGCAGGTTCATCATCTTTCGGGTTTTACTTCCAAAGATACCTGTTCAGGTTACATCCTGCTTCTGCTTTTTTCATAAATTAGCATTAAATTTTAACCACAATTTTAATAATATAGATCTTTATAGCATAATAAGTTAATATTCTTAATATGGAGTATGTTTTTGAAAAGATACAGGTACCCCATAAGCACTCTTTTATCGCCCGGGAGATCCAGCTTTCCGAAAGGTTGCCCAGGATCCATTCGCACAAGAACTACGAGTTGAACTATATTATATCCGGTTCGGGCCGGAGAATCGTGGGAGACAATATTTCCAGTTTTGAGGAGGATGACCTGGTGTTACTGGGGCCTGAATTGCCTCATTCCTGGGAGATTCTGAAAAGCAGTGCAACACATCCGCCCGCATGTATCACCACACATTTTTATGAGAATATCATCAGTTCCGATTTCTTTAATATTCCTGAACTTGAGAAGGTTGAGGAGCTTTTAAAACGGGCCGGCCGTGGCATATCATTCAGGGGGGAGAGGACCGGGAAGGTCAGGAAGAAGCTGGAAAGGCTGGTGAAACTGGACGGGCTGGAGAGTTATATTGAACTGTTGAATGTTTTCAATGAGCTGCTCCATATTGAATCCCGGGAATACCTCACCGGAACAACGGATCTCCCTGTTAAGTTCACCAAGGACCTGGACCGTATCAACCAGGTCTATGAATATGTTTTCCTGAATATTGAAGGTGGTATCAGCCTGGAGGATGTGGCGGGCCTGTTGCATATGGCTCCCGGCTCATTCTGCCGCTATTTCAAGAAAAAAACCAACCGCACCTTTACGCAGTATGTGAAAGGGGTCCGGATCGGCATGGCAGCCAAGATGCTTGTGGAGACCGATAAACCTGTCACACAGATCTGTTATGAAAGCGGATATAACAATCTGGCCAATTTTAATCATTACTTTAAGAGCCTGATGCACAAAACCCCTTCCGAATACAGAAAAACATTCAGGTAGCACTGTATACTAAAATTAACATCCAACTGTTAATTAAAAAGAGGTTTGCTCAAATGAGCCGGCAGGAATATTCGTACTTTTATTGAGTTAATCCCGTTTATATGAATCGTCTGAAAAAGCGTTTTACATTGATCATATTGCTTTTTTCCTCCATCCTGGTTTCCGGTCAGAAAAATGCGGTATACAAGTATGGTGATAATGATTACCTGGAAGGACTGGATCTGTATGAAAAAGCAAAATACGGGGCTGCCCGGCAGGTGTTCGGCAGCGTCCTGGAGAAAAATGCCGGCTCCCGTTCCGGGATCTGCTCTGAAGCCTCTTTTTATCGCTCCATGTGTGCTGTAGCATTAAGGAACGATGATGCTGAATACCTGGTGTACACATTTATCGCTGAATACCCTGAGAGCCCCCATGTAGATGAAGCAGCTTTCCGGCTGGCCGATTATTTCTACGATAAGCATTCCTGGGCAAAAAGCATCTCCTGGTATAACCGGGTGGACCGTTTTAAGCTGGAAAAGGATAAACTCCCGGAATACTATTTTAAGAAAGGTTACTGCTTTTATAAACGCAATGATTTTGAGGAGGCCAGGGTCAATTTTTATGAGATACTGGAGGTGGAGTCGGCCTACACTGCACCGGCAACCTATTATTACTCCCATATCCATTATGTGGAAGGCAATTATGAAACAGCCCTGATGGGGTTCAGGAAGATCGAGGATGATCCGCTCTTTTCGGAGATCGCCCCTTATTATATTGCCCAGATACTCTACGTGCAAAAGAAATATGATGAGGTGATCTCTTATGCACCTGCCCTGATGGAGTCCGCTTCGGAAAAGCGGATAGGAGAGATCGCAAAGATCGTGGGGGAGTCATATTTCATGCTGAACCAGTTTAAAGAGGCGATTCCCTACCAGGAGACCTACCGTTCCCATACCGGGGCCTATACCATACGCGACAGGTACCAGCTGGCCTATGCCTATTATAATAACGGGGAGTATGAAAATGCCCGGGAACTTTTTGAAAAGATCAGCTACCGGAATACGGAAATTGCCCAGAGCGCCCTCTACCACCTGGGTGACTGTTACCTGAAACTGGGAGACAAAAAGAAGGCACTGATTGCTTTTTCCAAAGCCGCCCAGATGGATTTTGATCCGCTGATCCAGCAGGATGCCCTGTTCAACTACGCCAAAGTCACCTATGAGCTCTCTTACAATCCATTCAATGAGGCTATCCGGGCCTTCGAACGCTACATCAGGACATATCCTGCAGCTGATAATACCGATGAGGCATACAATTTCCTGGTCAACGCCTATCTGCAAACCCGGAACTACAGCATGGCCATGGCCTCCCTGGAGAAGATACGTGTAAAGGACAAGGAGATAGAGAAAGCGTATCAGAAAGTAGCCTTTTACAGGGGACTTGAGCTTTACAGGAACCTGCGCTTCACTGAGGCGGTGGATGCGCTGGAAGTATCCCTGAAATATGCTTCCTATGATCCCGTTATCGCCTCCCGGACCTATTTCTGGCTGGGTGAGGCAGCCTACCGGACGGGTGACAGGACCACGGCCGGCATCTATTATAATGAGTTTTTAAAGGATCCGAACGCACCTGAACAGGAGGAATATGCATTGTGCCATTACAGCATGGGGTACCTCTATTTTGATGAGGGATCGTATGACAAGTCGCTGCAGTGGTTCGGAAAATATCTTAAGCTGGAAAAGGATCAGGATATCCCGGCCGTTTCGGATGCCTATAACCGGATAGCCGATTGCTATTTTGTGCAAAGGGAGTTTACCCGGGCCATATCCGGTTATGACCAGTGCATCCGGTTGGGAAAGGCCGATGTGGGATATGCCATGTTTCAGAAGGGGTTCACCCTGGGATTACTGGACAGGACCAGCGAAAAAGTGGAGGTACTGAATCAGCTGATCCGGGAGCGTCCGCAGTCCGGTTTTGTGGATGATGCACTCTTCGAGATAGGCAGGAGCTATGTGGTGCTGAACCAACCCGACAAGGCCCGCTCTTTTTACGAAAGGGTGATTGCAGAGCATCACAGTTCCAGTTATACCAATAAAGCTTTGAATCAGCTGGGGCTGATCTATTATAACAGCGGGGAGTATGACCGGGCCCTCGAATACTACAAACGGGTGGCAACTGATTATCCGGGTACACCGGAAGCAGATAATGCACTGACAAGTATCAAGAATATCTATGTCAGGAAGGACAATGTGGACGGCTATCTTGCTTTTGTGAACGGACTGGGACAGGATATCAGCCTCAGGGAACAGGATTCACTCTCCTATACGGCGGCCGAAATGGTCTATATGCGGGGTGACTGTGAGACTACGGTGAGCGCTTTCCGGGATTATCTCGATTCCTATCCCCATGGCAGGTTCCTGTTGAATGCTCACTATTATAAGGCCGATTGCCAGCTGAAGCTCCAGCAGAATGAGGAGGCGCTGGAGTCACTGGATTTCATCATTTCCCAACCCCGTAACATGTTTACGGAACCGGCCCTTGAAGCCGCTTCAAAGATTAATTTCAGGGAGAAGAATTATCACAGGGCAGCGGATAACTACAGGAAAATGATCGAGATTGCAGAAAAGAAGAGCAACATCATGGATGCTTATGTGGGATTGATGCGCTGCTATTTTGAACTTGGCGAGTATACCAATACCATTGAATCGGCCCGGCAGGTCTTACAGCTGGATAATCTGCAGGAAGAGTATAAGCGGGAAGCCAATTTCAAGATTGCCAGGTCGTTCCATAAGCTCAATGAAATAGATTTTGCATACGATTATTACCTGAAAGTGGCTGTTGACGTGAGCAGTCCGGAAGGGGCCGAATCAGAATACTGGACCATTGAGATCCTTTATGAGCGGGGTGAACTGGATAAAGCGGAGGAGGAGGTATATGATTTCATCGAGATGAATACTCCTCACCAGTACTGGATGGGTATGGCTTTCCTGGCCCTTTCCGATATCTATATGGAGAAAGGGGATACATTCTCGGCAATCAATTCGCTTCAGAGCCTGATTGATAACTATCCCATCCCTGATGATGGCATCATTGCCAATGCAAAACAGCGGAAAGCAGCGCTTAAGGAGGAGGCAGAAAGTGATATTGCACCGGAACCAAACAGCACACAATGAAAGCACACAGAATCATATCACAGATTTTTCTATACCTGTTAATCAGTCTGTTATTTCCTGCTTTCCTACTGGGACAGCAGGAAGAGGTCAGGGTGGTGAAACCCTATTCCCCCACTTTGTCGGGCGCTAAAAAGATTGAACTGCTCCCGGGTGCCGAGGAGGAGATCCGGTATGATGCCCCGGAGATTGTTTACAAGCTCTATCCCAAGCGGTATGAAAGTAAATTCAGTGTGCAACCCATCAAGCCGGCCAGGATGGTGCAGATGCCCCTGGAAAAACTTTATAAAAGCCGGTTAACCCTGGGCATGGGCAACTACCTGACACCGCTTGCAGAGCTGAGGATCAATCAGCTAAGATCAAGGAACGGTACTTTCGGATTGGTTCTGAAGCACCACTCCATGAATGGGAAGGTCAAACTGGATAATGACCTGAAGGTACCGGCAGGGTTTAATGAGAATAGCGGGAAGATCTACGGAAGCCGGTTCCTGAAAAAGGGGGTGTTTGACTATTATGCAGGCGCCAGCTACAATGCCTATGTGCACTACGGGGTTGATCCGGAGCTGGATACGGTGCTGGCCAGAGAGGATGCTTTACATCCCTATTTTAAAGCGGAAGGGGGGATCGGCTTGCACTCCGTGTATGCCGATTCGTTCCATTTTAATTATGACGCTTCCCTGGACTACTACTATTTCACCCACCGGTTCAACCAGACGGAACATGGGGCAGAGGCCCGTTTTGATTTCAATAAAAGATTAACCGTCATTGACCTGGCCGGGGAAACGGGTGTGAAGTACCTGGGCCACTATCCCGGTTGGGATACCATCATGGGCAATGACCAGTTCATGGCCTGGCTCAATCCCCATGTGGCCAAAAGCACTCCGGAGTGGCGCTTCTCGGCGGGGTTCAATACCTACCTGGAGGTATCCAACAGTATCGTGACCCCCCATTTCTATCCGCGTGCCATGTTCCGGTTTAACATGGTGAAAGAGGTGATCGTACCCTATTTTGGTGTGGACGGTTACCTGGAACTCAACAGCTTTCTGGAAACAGTGGAGGAGAACCCCTATGTGGTGCCCGGATTGCCTGTCCGTCCAACCAGTCACAAAATGATCGGATATATGGGACTGAAAGGGCGCTTTTCAGATGCGGTGGCCTATAATATCCGGGCAAGCTATTCCATCATCGATGATGCATATTTTTATGTGAATGACAACAGCAATCCGCTGATGAACCAGTTTACCATTGTGTATGACGATATTACCCTGGCCAGGCTGCACGGGGAACTTACCATCAGACCCACGGATGCATGGAAGATTTTCCTGAAAGGAAATTATTATCACTATGTCATGGTCAGGGAGGATCATCCCTGGAACAAGCCACAATTTGATGTCTCCGCAGAGGCCCGTTACAACATGAGCGATAAGATCATTATCAATGCCGGCATTTACGCCATCGGGGCCAGGTATTTTGAAAACTTCAATCCGGCCCTGGAAGAGACCCTTCCTCTGACCGTTGACGCCAACCTGGGATTGGAATACCGCTATAGCAAGCTGCTCTCCTTCTGGGCCCGTTTCAACAACATGGCTGCACAGAAGTACTACCTCTACAATAACTATCCGTCATACAGGTTCAGGGTTATGCTCGGCCTTACCTATGCATTGTAGTGTCCTGAAGAAACACGATCTGCCCGCTTATTGCTGTTGAGGTTTGGCGGGCACATCGAAGATATCTTTCATGGAAAAATGGATGTAGGTAAAACATTCGGGCACATGTGAATCCCATACACCATGCGGGCTCCATGCCCAGCCACCTGCATCTGCCGCCGGTGGGGCCTCCCTGTACTGGTTGAACCGGGAGAAGTCCATCTGCCAGGTGTCGCCATCCCGGGGCGGAAGGCTCCGGTTATCACCCCTGGCCAGCACGGTCATCCCGGACCACGGAAGGGCCAGTTCCACTGTCCAGCCCCGGTCCCGGTCCTGATTATCATTCAGTGTGCCATCAGTGAAAACAGCACTTTGCAGCCCCGGGAAATCCCAGTTCCAGAATCCGGTCCGGGGCCCCCGGGGATGATCTTTATAGCCCACGCCCTGGAATGGCCTGCTTCCGGGCACTCCCTCACCTAACCCGGGCAGGGTGTCATATCCCCCGCTGTGATAAGATTCCTTCCAGATGAAAAGTACTTCATAGATGGTTCCCAGCGCATTGATCTCAAACTCGTAATAGGCATCACGTCCTGCAATGAACAGTTCCACATCATTGTTCTGGTAGATCAGTGCATCCCGTTCCGTTAAGGTGGCCTGCAGATCCGGTTCTTCTATCCAGTAAGCAACATAGAGGCAGGTGTCGTCCCACACCAATGCTGCCCTGGTGTCATGGATGGTTTTCGTTCCGGAGATCAGATCCCGGAAACGGGACGAGCGGGGAGCCTGTTGCCAAACAGGATCATCCAGGCGGCCGTCGATCACCGGCCTGGATGCAGCCCTGTAGGCTGTATAGTGGGGTATTTCCTGCACCTCGCATGGCGGATAGGGGATCGAATCATCCTGCCTTTCCGGTAGTTCGCCGGATGCATGGCAGGGTGTGCCGCCTGTATAAAACAGTATCACGGCAGTCAGTATCGGTAAATAATATGGCATAACGCTGAAATTTAGATACAATATATTCATAAATTTAATATTTTGTTGTTTCATAGCGCGACAGATTATCTGTCCCGGTTAACAGAACGTCCATGTATTTACGCAACTTCACTTTCCGTGAAAATGCCGGTCAGCAGATTGAATGGCTTATCGACAATGTGAGCCTGGGGGAGATCACCCTGATTGTGGGCAGGAATTCCAGTGGCAAGACCCGGACCCTGAATGCTGTCTCAGATCTGGTAAGCATGCTCAGGGGGAGGGGAACCTCTGCCACAGGTCCGGTCTCTTATGACCTGAAATTCCGGAACGGGGAGCATTTTATGAGATATGAGCTGGAATATGACCAGGAGACCATCCGGATGGAACGCCTTCATGTGGGTGAGGAAATGGTACTGGAACGGGGCAGGGAGGGGACCGGTGTGATCAGGTATGAGGCTGCACCGGGATCCATTTTCCTGGAGTTTGAGATTCCGCATGACCAGCTGGCCTGCTACGCCAAACGCGACAGGCTGCAACATCCCTTTATTGAGGTCGTCCATGGCTGGGCGGTCAGCATGCGCAGGTTTGATTTCAGCGGTGACCTGGGAAAGAGCAGGTATGCACTGAAGTCCACATTCGATCCCAGGGAGATTGACTGGAGCATTACCACCAATTCACTGGTACCGGTGATCACCGTGGCAGAGGAAGAACATCCCGGTTTCAGGGATAAACTATTACAGGATATGCAGCAGATAGGCTACGACCTGGAAGATTTCGGGATCATGCATTTTTCCGAACGGTTCGGCAATTCCGGTCAGGACCGTTATACCATCTATACCATTGAAACGGACCTGGATAAAAAAGTCACCCAGCGCGATATGTCACAGGGTATGTTCCGGGCTTTTTCGGTCCTGGCACAGATTAACTACTATATGCTCTGCAGACATAAGGGGGTCATCATTATTGATGATATCGGTGAGGGCCTTGATTTTTCCAGGGCCAAACAGCTGGTGCAGGTACTGATCTCCAAGGCCGGCGAGTCCGGGCTCCAGCTGATCATGTCTACCAATGATTCGTTTATCATGAATGCGGTGGACATTAAAAACTGGGCCGTGCTCATGCGCGAAGGACATAAAATCAGCCTTTATAACTACGAAAACTCCAGGGAGATATTCGAAGAGTTCAAATTCACGGGGCTCAACAACTTCGATTTTTATGCCAGTGAATTCTTCCGGTCCGGACTCAAAGATGAGGAGAAGGGAGAGGACCCGGAGGAATGAAGAAGCTGGCTGTTTTTGTGGAGGGACTGACCGAGCAGATCCTGGTCAGGCAGATGTTGCAGTCAGTGCTGGGCCGTAACCGCATTGCCATACAGACGGTCAAGATCACCGGGGGGCACAATGTGCGAATGTCCTTCACGGTCATGAGAGCTGCTCATGTGGTAACGCATACCGAGTATTATGTTCTGGTATATGATTGCGGAGGCGAAACCAATGTGAAGGGATACCTGATGGCGCGCAGGGATAAACTGGTTGCCAGCGGCTACTCCATGATCATCGGCCTGCGGGATGTTTATCCCAATTTTAGCAGGGATGATATACCCAGGCTCCTCAGGGGACTGAATCATAAGCTTCCTCAGAAGGGTGCAACCACCTCCATTTACCTGGCTGTAATGGAGACCGAAGCCTGGTTCCTGGGAGAGTACA
>JANTFK010000095.1 GCA_024763595.1 Bacteroidales bacterium
ATACCCCGGTGGTATCCTTACGGATCCCGAGCGCAAAAATACGAAACTTTATGAACTTTAAAAGTGTTGGATGTATTCGGTCAGGATCGACATATTTATTTTCAGAAGTCCCGGCTTTTTCAAAGGCCACCAATCGGTTGTTTTTAAGGCTCACCGGAACTGTATCCACCGTCCAGGTTGGAGATGAAAGCAGGCTCGCCCGGTAGCGGGTTAATACGGGTCCACATTGATGGATATGCGAACAGACCTGTACACCTCGTTGCCGGCAAATTGATCCAGCACTTCTTTCATGAGGGAGCGTGCCCGTTCATATGAGGCCTCCCTTTCAATCTTGAGGATGATCTGCTTTTGAAAGGTGTTGTGGATTTTACGGACGGGCGGATACTGAGGCCCATAAACCCGGTTGGAAAATATCTTTTTTAACGCTTTGCCGGCCAGGTCTGTGGCTCCATCCAGAATGGAAGGAACCCTGTGCCTGAAAGTGATGCGGATCATCCTCCTGAACGGAGGATAGCCAAAGAGTTGCCGCTCTTCCATCTGAGCGGCATAAAGTCCCTCGTAGTCATTGTGATAAATGAACTGAATGACAGGGTGGGACGGATCCATGGTCTGAATAATCACCTTACCGCGCTTCCCCCGTCGCCCAGCCCTTCCGCTTACCTGGGCGATCAGCTGAAAACTTCTTTCAAACGCCCGGAAATCAGGAAAATGAAGCATACTGTCTGCATCCAGCACACCCACCAGGCTGACGTTTTCAAAGTCAAGACCTTTGGATAACATCTGGGTACCGATCAGCAAATCCAGCTTCCCGGATTCAAAATCACGGATCACTTTTTCGTAACCCCTCACCGAGCGGGCTGCATCCGTATCGAGCCTTCCTATCCGGATCCCTTCGAAGATAAGTGCAATCTCATCTTCAATCTTCTCAGTGCCAAACCCTTTCATACTCATGCGTGTAGAGCCGCAGGACGGGCATCTATGGGGGACTGCTTCTTTATGTCCACAGTAATGACACTCCATTTTGCCACTGACCCGGTGGTGGGTAAGGCTAACATCACAACGTTCACATTTAGGTATATGACCGCATTCGTTGCAAATTAAATAGTTGGAATAACCTCTCCTGTTTTGAAACAGGATCACCTGTTCTCTTTTTGCCAGAGCCTCTTCCATCCCCCTCATAAGCTGTGGAGTAAAATGGGAGATCATCTGCTTGCGTTTAGTTGCTTCGGCAGTATTGGCCAGGATGATCTCAGGTCGTTCAGCACTGCCGAATCGTGAAGGGATGGTGGCAAATCCGTATTTACCCGTACGGGCATTGTAGAGCGATTCGAATGAAGGAGTGGCGCTTCCGAGCAGCACCCTGGCATCATGGTAAAGGGCCAATACCTGTGCCGAATCCCTTGCATGATAACGCGGAGCAGGATCGTGTTGCTTGTAAGTGGTTTCATGTTCCTCATCAACGATAACAAGTCCCAGCCTTTTGAAAGGCAGAAAGATGGCCGACCGAACCCCGATAATCACCCTGTAAGGGTCTTCATCGGTTAATCCCATCAGATTCCTGTATACGTGAACCCGTCGTGCATCACTGTACCTGGAATGAAAAACACCTACCCGTTCCCCGAAAACCTGTTTTATCCGCTCAATGATCTGTGTGGTAAGTGCGATTTCGGGAAGGAGGAAGAGGACCTGCCGGTCCCTTTCCAGCATTTCGGTGATCAGGTGAATATATACTTCCGTTTTCCCGCTGGAAGTAACGCCCTGCAACAATACGGCCTGGTGTGACTGAAACTGTTCCCTGATACTACTCAACGCTTTTTCCTGATCCTGGTTCAGCAAAAATGGTTCACGTTGTTTTCTTCCTCCCGGGGCAGGATGCCGTCCCATCTCCTCCTTAACAATCTCTTCCAGCACCCCTTTTTTCAATAATGCCGCCAGGGCAGCCCTTCCCCCGTGGAGTTTGACCACATTCCTTTTTAACACCGGGGAGGAGTCTTTCCCCGGTACTGTTCCAGATGTCTCAAGAAACGCTTCCAGCAACTGCAATTGCCGGGGGGCCCTTGCCAGCTGATCGAGCAACATGTGCAGGGAAGATTCGTTCCGGTATGCTTCAGCCAGCCGGATATACGCTGTGACACGCTTACCTGCTCCCGGCCGCATAAATTCATTGATCTCCACAGCTCCCTTTTCCACCAGCCTTTTGAGAACCGTAAGTGTATTGCGGGCTACGCCTGCCATCTGCAGATCACCGGGGGTCACTTCCCCTTCTTCCCTGACAACCTCAAATAACAGGCGTTCATGCCGGTCCAGTTCACCCCGGTCTTCATAACTGCTGCTTATTCTGATCCTCGATTCACTTTCAGGCCGCAGGCCCGAGGGAAGTGCGGCCCGCATCACCTCTCCTGTGGTGCACATGTAATAGGCCGACATCCACTCCCATAGTTGCAACTGGCTTTCACGCACCATGGGATAATCATCCAGCAGATCCAGAACGGGTTTCGGATTAAAGTCCCAGGAAAATTCCGCATGGAGCGATTTGACAATGGCACTGTATATTCTCTTCTTCCCAAAGGAGACAAGTACCCTGCTGCCGGGAGCGATCCTTTTCAACAGGGGCTCAGGAACACTGTACGTAAAATGGCCCTCAACTGCCAGCGGCAGTATAACCTGCGCAAAACGATCCTGACCGGTCATAAATGGTAAAGTACAAAAAATGGCGTGAGGAAAAAAAAGGCACCTGCCATGAAGAGCGCTTATGCAGAAAGGATCTCCACCATCTTCATTTCATTGGGGTCAATTTTCTTCTTTAGCCGGATTACCTTTCTGAAAGGGATAAGTTCAATCTCATCGTTGCGGAACCCGACCATCACACTCTTCTGGTCATCCATCAGTGCCTCTACGGCAGCATATCCCAGGGCGCTGCCATTTACCCTGTCTAAAGCTGACGGGGTCCCTCCCCGCTGAATATACCCCAGGATCGAAACCCTGATGTTGAAGTTTTCGAAATCAGCTTTTACCTTATCTGCAATATCAAATGCACCCCCCTCTTCATCCCCTTCAGCCACAATAATGATATTACTCGACTTTTTACGCTTGAATTCCTTTTCAAGGTAGCTTTTCAGGTTTTTAACCTGGTGCTTTACCTCCGGGATCATGACGGCCTCTGCACCACATGCAATCCCGCTTTCCAGTGCCAGGAAACCGGCATCCCTGCCCATGACCTCTATAAAAAACAGCCGGTTATGGCTGTCTGCCGTATCACGGATCTTGTCCACTGCCTCTACCACTGTATTCAGAGCCGTATCGTATCCAATGGAATAATCTGTTCCGTAAATATCATTGTCAATGGTCCCCGGGATCCCGATAAAAGGGATATCAAAATATTCGTCACAGAATATCCTGGCACCGGTTAACGATCCATCTCCGCCAATCACCACCACCGCATCAATGCCGGATTCTTTCAGGTTCCCGTAAGCTCTCCTGCGTCCTTCCGGTTCCATAAACTCCTTGCTCCTGGCTGTTTTCAGGATAGTCCCCCCCCGGGCAAGGATATTACTCACACTACCGGCTTCCAGCCGTACAAAATCCTTCTCTATCATTCCCTGATAACCGCGTCTGATCCCGGTTACCTCTATCCCGTAATAGAGGGCCGACCGGGTAACCCCCCTGATGGCTGCATTCATACCCGGAGAATCGCCTCCCGATGTAAGAACTGCTATGCTTTTGATTCTTCCCATAGTATACCGATTGATAAATCTCAAAATTAAGAATTTATTGTAATGACGAGGTCAGCATTCTGACCTGGCTTGCAACAGACTCCAGTTGCTCCCTGGAAGTGGATGTGGCCCCGCTGATACCAATGCTTCTTCTGCCTTCCAGCCATGCAAGCTCCAGATCATCACTGCCGGAGATCCAGTGTGTATCCGGGTTCAGAGATCTGCAGAATTGATATAACATCTTGCCATTGGACGAGTTACGGCCACTTACGAAAAGGATAACTTCATACTTTCTGGCGAATGTGGCCAGCCCCGGTTTCCTTTTCTTCATCTGACCACAGATGGTACAATCGGAACGGATCAATGCCGTTTTTCTGTCCACCTTTCCTTTTTTGAGGAATGCTTTAATTCCCCTTTCCATTTCCCTGAACTGATCCGGATCCATGGTGGTCTGGGAAAAGAGGAATACATTTTTGTCCGGATCAATCTTTTTAATATCATCCATGGTGGTTACCACCAGGGCATGTCCACCCACCTGGCCTAACAGGCCAATGGTTTCCGGGTGATCCGGTTTGCCGAAAATAACCAGTTGTTCGGAGTCATGATCCATAATGTCATACACCCGATTCAGTTTTTTCTGCAGCCTGGCGACAATGGGACAGGTTCCGTCAATAATGTCCACCCCCAGTTCTTTGGCCAACCGGTAAGTGGAGGGGGGTTCTCCATGGGCCCTGAACAATACCTTCCCCGGTTTCTTCACATTCATCCGGCTGTGATCAATGGTCCGTAGTCCCAGGGTACCCAAACGCTTCATCTCTTCTGCGTTGTGAACCATCTCTCCGAGCCCGTAAAGTTGCTCGCCCTTTTTCAGCAAAGATTCCGCGGTCCTGATGACCTCATCCACGCCAAAACAGAACCCGGCTCCCGGATCTACTACAATTTTTACCATTTACCCGGCCGTTATCTTTTCATATATCTTTCTGAACCACTCCATCTGTTGTTCCACGGTCATATCGCTGTTATCAAGAACAATGGCATCACTGGCCTGTTTCAGCGGGCTGTCTGCCCTGGTAGAATCGATATGATCCCTTTTCGCCAGGTTCGCCCTCACTTCGTCCAGGCTGGCGGGCATCCCTTTTTCAATTAATTCTTTATACCGCCTTTCGGCCCGCACCTCCAATGATGCAGTAAGGAATATCTTCAGCTCAGCATCCGGGAAGACAACCGTTCCTATATCACGGCCATCCATAACAATTCCTTTTTCCTCTCCCAGCTTTCGCTGGTATTCCACCATCTTTTTCCGTACCGGTGAGATGGCAGCAATATAGCTGACATGGGATGAAACCTCCATGGAACGGATCAGGTCCTCCACCATGCGCCCGTTCAGAAAGATCTCTGTCCTTCGCAGTTCCGGATTAAAACGCAATTGAAGTTCAATCCGGTCCAGCAACTCCTCAATCCGGCCAGGCAGGGGTTCACCGGTCCCGCCAAACAGGCCGGCATCCATGGCTGCCAGGGTCACGGCCCTGTACATGGCCCCGGAGTCGATGTACGAATATCCCAGTTCAACAGCGATCCTTTTGGCATAGGTGCTCTTTCCGCAGGAGGAGTGCCCGTCCAGGGCAACGATTATCTTTTTCTGTTCCATGATTCAATGCTGCTTGCGGTAGAAGTCGCTGAGGTTGGTGGTCAAAGAAAAATGGCTGGTACCGCCGGCCAGGTGGTAGGATGCACGTCCAAAGGCAAAATGGAATTTGGATATCCTGAATCCAAATCCCCATGAGAAACCCACCATTCCCGGTCGTACATTCACCTTCATCTCCTTTCTTCTTTTATAATTGTAACCCACATCCAAATGAAAATTCTTCCCCACTAAAAACTCCGTTCCAAAAACCACGTGCCGCATCAGCCTGTCACCAAACAGATCAAACCGGCTACGCTCAATCTCGCTGCCCCGGGAGTTAAAATCACTCTCTTTACGGGTTACGTAAGTCAGATCCCATCGCTCCAGGTTCTGGAAGGTAATACTGAACCTGAAAGGTGCATGGGCCAGCCCCTGAGTAATCCCCGCCTGTAACTCAAATGGCAGCTTCTCCCTTTTTCCGCTATAAGTGGTAATTTGCGTTCCTATATTCTTGGCAACCAACCCAATGGAGGTATGGGTGCCGGGGTTGTAATAGTTGATTCCCGCATCCATCGCTACACCCAGTGAACTGTATTGTTCAAAGGAAGAGTAGATCGGTTTCAGGTTCACACCCGCAGTGAGGAATGTATCAATAATCGACCTGGAATAAACCAGGTTCAATGCATATTCAGACGCCCGGAACGTCCCCAGGGAGTTACCCAGCTCATCGGTCCGGTCAAAAGTCCCGTAATTTACATAGTGCATACCTGCAGCAAAATTACCGATTCCTTTCCTGGTGTACCCATAGGATGCATATCCGTAATTTACTCCTGCAAAATAGTTCACATAATTGAGATTGAGATGATTATGCATACCCTCACTTAGCAGCGCAGGATTGTGAAACACCAGGTTTATGTCGTCATCGCGGAGTGAAACCACCTCTCCACCCAGGGCAGCAACCCTTGCCGCATTGGTCAGGCCCAGGAAACTGTAGGTGTACTCTCCCCCTTTCTGGGACATGGCCAGTTGTGCGTACAACAGGAACAATCCGATGATAACAACCCTTTTCATCAACATAATTAACGCCTTTACTGCCTCCAATATTATTCCTTCAGGATTCCTTCAGGTTATTCAGGAAAAGCTCACCGGCCCGGTTCACCCACTTCCTGTAAACAGCGTTGTCAAATATATGCATCTTTTGTAACAGTGCACGGTCGATCCTTTCCCCTGTAACACCTATCCCGGTTCTTTCTATATCCGATCCGTTACATTGTTGTTCGAAATGGTGCCTGGAGGGTATCACGGCCAGGGGAACCCCAAGGCAGGCTGCCTCTGCTGCCGTATCAAATCCGGCTGTGGTGATCAATCCCCTGCAGGAAGCCATCTTCTCCCTGAATGTATGGCTGCTGTAAGGATATAATTTAATCCCTTCAGGAATCTCAATGCCGGTTTTCAGCGAAGTAAAAATATCGGCCCGGAAACCAGGGTCCTCTCTTGCCAGAATGATCAGGTCATATAAAAATCCTTCACTGAGAAGATAAACAAGGTAACGGTCACCCTGCCGGTAATTCATGGAGAGGAACTCATCTCTTATCAACGGCGGAATGACGGATATGTCTGACCGGCTCTTTCCTGCTCTGTAAGAGAGTGCCATTACCCGATCACACGACTTGAGGATCAAGCGTGTATGCCAGCTGAGCAGCATCCGGTACAGCAGTTTTCCGCTGTTACACCTGTATCCGTCCAGGTGCAGATAGAAATGATGCCCCACCCCGATCCTGTAAACCGGCCTATTCAGCTTTCTCATGGCAAATGATCCCACCAGGTCATAGAAATTAAGAACAACATCGGGACCGATGGCCCGGATCATCTTCCTGATCCTCCGGATTTCCCTGAGATACAATGGTATGAAAAAGAGCTGGCAGAGCAGTGTCCGGCCCACATCTATTCCCTTTTTATTGGGCGTCCGGATCAGCCAGGGACTCCGGAAAGTGTGCAACTTTTCTGAGAAACTATCCATGAAGTACCCGGGGACTGCTCCCGGGGATCCTGTGCCCAGTAACACCGCTTCCACACTGTACCCGGTCCGTTCAAGGTGTGTTTTTGCAGCAAGGGCCTGCGACATGTGTCCCTTACCTTCACCTTGGACAATGAAAACAGTTCTGCCCATTGCTCTCAGGATTCAGGCAGGTGATAGATATCGGCTCCTCTGCGGGCAGATCTTATACGCAGCCTTCTCAACTGGGAAAGGAGCAACCCCAATACAACGATCCCTATACCCAGGATCTTGATCAGCGGCATGGCTTCCCCCAGCAGCAGGAAGGAAAGAATTGCAGCAACCACAGGGATCAGGTTTGCAAAAACATTGGCTCTGGCAGCACCCAGTTCCCTGATCCCGATGGTCATCATGATAAAACATATCCCTGAACCCATCACTCCCAGATAAGTGACAGCCAGCAAACTGCGCGAGGAAAGCAGAGAAAGGTCCGGAAAAGGCAGTTCCAGCAGGAGGAATAAGGGAACATACATCAACATCCCGTATAAACTTTGATAAGCTGTAATGGTAATGGGATTGTACCGGTCGGCCAGTTTCTTGACCACCATGGTATAACCCACTGCTGAAAATACGGCCAGGAACATCAGGATTACACCCTTCAGATCTCCTGAAAACCCTTCGTTTCTGTTGAAAATGACCAGCATAACACCGGAAAAGGATATTACCAGCCCTGCGTAATTCATCGGGGTTAACCGCTCCCGGAACAGGTAGTAAGAGGCAAAAGGAACAATAAGCGGTATGGTCGCGATAATAACAGCACCAACGGTTGCCGTGACCAGGGTCAGTCCGAATGCCTCTCCCAGGAAATAGAAAAAAGGTTCAAAAAGTGCCATCAACAGGAACCACTTCTGGTCCCTGCCACGGATCTTTCCCAGCCGTTTAAACAGCAGGGCAAAACCAAAAAGGAAGAATATGGAAACAAAAAGCCTGAAAAAGACAATGGAAACGGGTCTGAATGATTCAAAGGCTATTTTATAGGCCACAAACGAGAATCCCCAGAAGATCATCGCAAGGATGACCATAAAATATACCCCTGCCCTGGATTTACTCATCAGGCGGCCCTGAGGCGCTTCAGGTTGGCCTTCTCCAGTTTTTCCCTGGCATACTTGAGTCCTACGGTCATCTCACCGGGTTGCTCCCTGGAAGGAAGTTCAAACATGGCATCCATCATAATCGCCTCGCATATGGAACGCAGGCCCCTGGCACCCAGCTTAAATTCAATGGCCTTCTGAACAATGTAATCAAGTACCTTTTCATCCCATGTAAGCTTGATCCCATCCATCTCAAGCAGCTTCTCATACTGTTTTATAATGGCATTTTTCGGTTCTGTGAGGATCCTGCGAAGGGCCTTTTTATTCAGCGGGTGCAAATAAGTGAGCACCGGAAGCCTTCCAATAATTTCGGGAATCATTCCAAATGCCTTCAGGTCCTGCGGAGCTACATACTGCAACAGGTTATCCTTCTCAACCTTATCGGTAAGCTTTGCAGCATTGTACCCCACCACCTGGGTATTGAGGCGGTTGGCTATTTTGGATTCAATTCCGTCAAAGGCTCCCCCGGCAATAAAAAGGATATTCTTTGTGTTTACCGGGATCATTTTCTGGTCGGGATGCTTCCTTCCCCCCTGTGGAGGGACATTGATGATGGACCCCTCCAGCAGTTTCAACAATCCCTGTTGAACACCCTCGCCCGATACATCCCGTGTAATGGAAGGATTATCGCTTTTACGTGCAATTTTATCGATCTCATCGATAAACACAATGCCCTTTTCTGCAGCCTCAACATTATAATCGGCAACCTGTAACAACCTGGTCAGCACGCTTTCGATATCCTCACCCACATATCCTGCCTCTGTCAGGACAGTGGCATCCACAATGGTAAAAGGAACATGTAACATTCTTGCAATGGTCCGTGCCAGCAGTGTCTTT
>JANTFK010000096.1 GCA_024763595.1 Bacteroidales bacterium
TGTGGAAGCGCAAAGCATGCTGTCCCTGTTTCCGATCACAATTTCTCCGTTGGTCCCCAGATCAATCAGTACCGAATAGGCCTCCTTTTTGTGCATGCCGGTGGCCACGATCCCGGCAAGGATATCACTTCCCACAAAACTGCCGATGGAAGGATAGAAGCGGATCGCATCACAGGATACATTCCATCCCAGTTCTTCCGAAGTGAATGTTTTCAACCCCAGGTCCGGTGATTCAAAGGGGTAAAATGAGAGCGGACGGATATCGGATGCACAGAAAAAATGCTGCATCACCGTGTTTCCCATGATGGCAACCTTTTCAAGCCGGTTGGTCCTCCCCGCACACAGGGCAGCGATCATTTGCCATATCCGGTTACGGATGACAGCTGTCAGTTCCTCCGGTCCCTGGGTAAGTGCTGCTTCCAGCCTGGTGATCAAATCACTTCCAAACTTATTCTGTGGGTTCAGCCCGGTTTCAACTGCCAGGATATGACCGGTTGCAAGGTCAATAAGCTGCGCTACCAGGGTGGTGGTTCCAAGGTCCACCGCCACTCCGAAACCAGATGCCGGTTCAAATTCAAAAGGAGTTTCATCTGCCTGAATAATGGTGTCATACTGCTCCACCGCCACCACCATGTCACTGTCGCACCTGCTCAGGCAGGCCAGCCTCCACTCCGGTCCCAGTTCAAGGTCCCTGAGCCGTCCGGCATGAAAAGAATCTGTATGCACCTCACCCTCAAGGATACGGACAGCACATTTCCCACAGGTTCCTTTCCCACCGCAGGGAAACTCCACACCATACTGATGCAGCACATCCTTCAAGGGTGAACCGCGCCTGGCACGAACCACCTTTCCCTGCGGGTAGAGCCTGATCTTTACTGTTTCCAATCCTTAAGCTACAAGCTCCTTCAGGTACTCAACAGCACCCCTGGGATCGGGAGAGTAAAAATCGGCACCTATCTTCTCACGGAATTCATCATTCAACGGAGCACCTCCCACAAGAACCTTGGTACCGGGATGGTTTTCCTTGACCTTCTGGACAATCACCTCCATATTGGCCATGGTGGTCGTTAACAGGGCGGAAAGTCCCACAACTGCCCCGGGATGTTCAGAAACAGCCTGGTTAAAGGTATCCTCGTTCACATCCACACCCAGATCCACAATGGTCCAGCCTCCGCCTTCTACCATCATTGCCACCAGGTTTTTTCCGATATCATGAAGGTCCCCCTTCACCGTACCAACGATAAATGTGCCTTTTGTCTGTACATCACCCGACTGGAAATAGGGTTTCAGGTGCTGCATGGCTGCACTCATGGCTTTGGCCGACATAAGCATCTGGGGAACAAAGATCTTGTTCTCAGAAAAAGACTGGCCTACCCGGTCCATGGCAGGTACCAGCGCAACGGACAGCAGATCTGAAGCTGACTCACCAGCATCCAGAGCCTGTCTGGCCAGTTCATCTGCGCCTTCTTCACCTTTCATCTGCGGTGGATAGGGGGAGTTCTGGTCAACTTTGCCTGCTTCAACTGCTTTGCCCAGTTTTTCTAAAATGGAATCCATATTAATCTGTTTTTAAAAAGAAAAGGAAACTATTAATTGTATGCAAAATTAGTGAATATGAATCACAAATTTGATATTTCATTCACAGATTATAATGCTATTTTTACAGTGTTATTATTTTTACACAAAATAATATCATTATGAAAAGTTATCCGGACCAGATCCGGCTAAATGCTGACGAATCTTTCTATATCGGTATTTTTCAGGACCATATAGATCAAAGTGCATGGCATTATCACCTGGAGTCAGAACTGAGCTTCATTACAGAAGGATCGGGGAAAAGGATCGTAGGCGATTCCGTGGAGGAATTTAATCCGGGTGACCTTATATTTATCGGGCCCCGCATTCCCCATGTCTGGTTTGCCGAGGCGACCCGTTTAAGACAACATTCGGGCCGGACCCTGGAATCGGTTTACCTGCTCTTCAATAATGATATCCTGCCCCAGGGGCTCACCACCCTTCCCGAATTCATCCACGTTAATCGTGCCATCAGACTATCGGAACGGGGTGTCCGGATAACAGGTGAAACCCTCAATCAGGTTAGCCGGATCATGCTGCAACTTCCGTACCTGAACAGCATGAAACGGCTGATGCTTTTTTATGAGATCCTGGATATCATAGGAAGAAGTGATACATTTCTCTACCTGGCCAGTGAAGATTATGCACGCTCCAAATTCAAGTCAACCAATATCCGGATCAAACATATCCACGAATTTCTCATGAAGAATTACAGGGAAGAGGTCAACCTGAATGAAATTGCAGATATCGTACACATGGCCCCGGCCTCGGCCTGCAGGTTTTTTAAATCCTCCACCGGCCTCACTATTTTTGAATACCTGAATAAAATTAAAATCGATTATGCCTGTCAGCTCCTGTTGAATACGGATCAGAATATTGTAGATATCAGTTATGATTGCGGATTTAATAATCTGAGTCATTTCAACAAACAGTTCAGGAAGTTTATCGGTCAGACCCCCACCCAGTTCCGCCAGTTACGTGGTCAGATTAATATGGAATAAGCATAAAGCCATGTTTTTGCAAAAATAGCATTAGTTATGGGTAAATAGGATCATCAAACTCATCACAAAAGGGGATAGTTTTGCCTGTATAAATAATCTCCAAACCATGAATGATCTGGATATCGCAAAAAAAGTAAAACTTACCCACATCTCAGAGATCGCTGCCAGATTTGGTGTCAACGCAGATGATATTGAGATGTACGGCAAGTACAAAGCCAAGCTGCCCCTCTCTTTTATTGATGAGAAAAAAGCAGCCAGGAGCAATCTGATCCTCGTTTCAGCTATCTCTCCCACACCGGCAGGTGAAGGGAAAACCACTGTCTCCATCGGACTTTCCGAAGGGTTGAACAGGCTGGGAAAGAAGAGCACCGTTGTATTGCGTGAGCCTTCCCTGGGACCGGTCTTCGGTATCAAGGGCGGCGCCACCGGTGGTGGTTATTCACAGGTGCTTCCCATGGAAGATATCAACCTCCATTTCACGGGTGACTTTGCCGCCATAGAAAAGGCCCATAACCTGCTGGCGGCTGTGATTGACAATAACATACAGAGTAAGACCAATGGCCTGGGACTCGATCCCCGTACCATCTCCTGGAAAAGGGTGATTGACATGAATGACCGGGCACTTCGACGCATCATCGTGGGATTGGGTGGTACAACTTCCGGAGTGCCCAGGGAAACCGGGTTCGATATCACCGCTGCATCGGAGATCATGGCCATCCTCTGCCTGGCAGCTGATATTCATGACCTGAAAATACGGCTGGGTAATATTTTTGTAGGTTATACCCACAGGAAGGAGCCTATTTATGCAAGGGACCTGAATGCGGAAGGCGCCATGGCCGCTCTCCTGAAGGATGCCATCAAACCCAACCTGGTGCAGACCATTGAAGGAAACCCGGCTATCATTCATGGCGGACCCTTTGCCAATATTGCCCAGGGTACCAACTCCGTGATCGCCACAAGGATGGGCATGACTTTCTCTGACTATACCGTAACAGAAGCGGGGTTCGGATTTGACCTGGGGGCCGAGAAGTTCTTCGATATCAAATGCCAGAGTGCGGGCCTGTCACCAAAGGCCGTAGTACTGACAACCACAATCAGGGCCCTGAAATATCATGGCGGTGCCGACCTGAAGAACCTGACCACACCCGATACTTCAGCACTGGAGAAGGGCATACCCAACCTGGAGAAACACCTGGAAAATATCAAACAATTCAATGTAACCCCGGTCATCGCCATCAACAGGTTCACCTCGGATACAGAGGAAGAGATCCAACTGATTAAGGAGAAGGTCAAATCGCTGGGTGTCAGGGTGGCCGTGGCCGACCTCTGGGCAAAAGGGGGTGAAGGGGCCATCGATCTGGCACAGCAAGTGATCGAGGTGGCCGAAACAAACCCGCCCATTTTTGATCCCATGTACGACTGGAGCTGGGATGTGAAACGTAAAATCGAGACGCTGGCCACCAAAATGTATGGTGCGGAGTACGTGGATTACATGCCACAGGCCCGAAAGGACCTGAAGAAGATTACCGAACTGGGACTGGAACAGATGCCTGTCTGCATCGCAAAAACCCAGAAATCGCTATCCGACAATCCGGCCCTGCTGGGAAGGCCCAAAGATTTCATCATTACGGTCCGGGAGATTGAGATTGCATCCGGTGCCGGTTTCCTGATCCCCATAACCGGAAATATTATGCGTATGCCCGGATTACCGGCCCATCCGCAATCGGAAAAGATCAGTATCGACAATGACGGGAATATTCATGGCCTTATGTAAAATCATTAATATAAATAAATATGCAAACCATTCTGAAAGGAAAATCCAAAGAAGTTGTCATTGATACAGAGGGACCGGTAGTCATTATCGGTGAAAGCATCAACCCTACCCGAAGAAAGAAACTGGTGGCAACGCTCAAGGAACACAATTTTGAATTTGTGCTTGAACTGGCAAGAACCCAGATGGAAGCAGGTGCCGACGTGCTGGATGTAAATGTGGGGTTCCCCGGTGTGGATGACGAAGCACTCTTGCCGGAGACTGTCAAAGCCATTCAGGAAGCCATTGATGTGCCCCTTTGCCTGGATTCACCCAATCCGAAAGCCATAGAAGCCGCCCTGAAAGTGGCTGCCGGAAAGCCATTGATCAATTCCGTCAACGGGGAGGAAAAATCGTTACAGGCCGTTCTTCCCATTGCAAAGGAGTACGGGGCCGCGGTCATCGGACTGGTGATGGATGATAACGGGATAACCAACGATCCGGAAAAACGGTTCGCCATCGCAGAGAAGATCCTCAACAGGGCCACCTCCATGGGCATTCCACGGGAGGATGTGGTGATCGACCCACTGGCCATGGCAGTCAGTGCCGAGCCCAGTGCATGTATGGTAACCCTGGAAACCATCAAACTGGTACACGACCGGCTGGGACTGAATATTACGCAGGGTGCCAGCAATATCTCATTCGGTTTGCCCAACCGCGGAGATCTGAATAATGCCCATATGGCCATTTCCATATGGAACGGTTTAACCTGTCCCATTGCCAATGCATATAAAATAACCGCATTTGTAAGGGCCATGGATCTGATCCGGGCCAGGGATGATTTCGCCATGCGTTTTACGGAGCATTATCAAAACATGGAAGCACTGAAATAAACGAACTGATCAATGGCACTTTTTACTCCAGGCAGAAGATGGCAACCCCCTTTCTTACCATTTAAAAAGGAGGCTTTCGGGAAGCGGTTGCTCCGGAAAGTGGAACGGTGGACCAAAGGACCCATGTTCGGATGCCGGATGTGCGGAAACTGCCTGCTGCAGGAGACCGCATTCATCTGTCCCATGGAGTGTCCCAAAGGGATGCGCAACGGGCCCTGCGGAGGTTCAACCCGGGAGAAATGTTATGTGGATGAAACCAGGCCCTGCATCTGGTACAAGATCTATGAAAGGGCATTTAGCATGGGACGGGAGGAGAAATTGCTGGAAGTGCTTCCTCCGCTGGACTGGGACAAGGTGGGTACCGAGACCTGGGGGGATGTGATACGTTCGATCCGTAAATTCGGTACCGGTGCCTTCCTGAAGAGCCGTTTTTCAAAAGACAGGGTGGCTAAACATCATACCTGGGAAGCTGTTTTTGAACCTGTCAGACAGCCCAAATGGTGGCAGGGCGATGCGCTTTACCACCCTCCTGGCTACCAGGAGCCTGTGTCGCAGCTGGAATCCGGATTGCGGTCGGGAGATTTCGTAATCACCGCGGAAGTTTCTCCGCCCCTCAGCACAGCTACCGGCAAACTGAAGCGGGATATTGAAATGGTAAAGGAGCTTGTGGCTGCCATAAACTTCACGGACAGCGCCTCAGCCAGTCCCCGCATGTCGAGTATGGCCTGTAGCAAGGTGGCAGCCGAACTGGGAGCGGACCCTGTATTACAGATCGCAGCCAGGGACAAGACCCGCAGCGGGCTGCAATCCGATATCGTGGGGGCCAATGTGATGGGTGTGCACAATGTGCTGTGCATTTCGGGCGATAACGCCCGCATCGGGCCCTCTCCCACCAGCAATACCAATATCCTGGATATGGATGCCATCCAGATGCTCTGGATCCTGCGACGCATGCGGGATGAAGGGATCTACCTTGACGGCAGGAAAATGAAATCCCCTCCAAAGCTGTTCCTGGGAGCTGCCGCTTCACCCTTTGCCTCAGAGCCCCGTTTCCAGGCGCTGAGGGAACAAAAGAAAGTCAACGCCGGAGCACAATTCTTCCAGACCAACCTGATCTATGACCCGGAAGGGCTGGACCGCTGGCTGGAGGAGCTGTATAAGCGGGATATTCTGGACAAGGTCTATATCCTGGCAGGGGTTACCCCCATCCGGAGCAAACGAATGGCCCTCTACCTGCATCACAACATTCCCGGGGTTACGGTCCCCCAACAATTCCTTGACCGTTTCGAAGATGCCAGCGAGGATGATTACGAAGAGGTGGGTGTGGAGATCGCCCTGGAGGTCATCGATCAGATCAAAGGCAAACAGGGGATCAGCGGCCTCCACCTGATGTCGGTGGGATGGGAAGCCATTGTCCCCCGCATTATTCAGGATGCAGGACTGGGTTAGTGCCCGGGTAGGAAAGCTTTATCAGGCAATTATTCATGCACCGGCTGGTCCTGTTTAACTCTTAAAAGAGCCATACCGAACCCCAGGTGTTCAAAATACTCAATTCTAAAATCGTAGTACCGCTCTTTCTCCAGTTCAATCCGGACTCCCTTAAACGAACCCGGCGGATGGTTTTCCCATGCATCAACGATCAGTTCATTGTCCAGATAGATTCTAAAACCATCATCTCCTTCCATGCCAATATCATAGGTTCCATCTTCCGGTACTTTTAGCAGGCCTTCCCACCTGACCGAGAATTCATCTGTATTGATTCCGGGGGCAGGTACTGAACCGGACCACCAGTAGAAGTTGATCTGCCTGTCAATTCTGGTAAAAGCCGGATCGCCGTTCAGATCCATATTGTTAAAATAGGCTGCTTCAAGCCCCTTTTTCATTGATCTTGTATATAGAACGTTGGGTGGTGTTAAGGGATTCTCCACCTTTCTGTACTGAACATTTTTGACCGTTAAACCATCCACCCAATTAAGGTTCATACCTCTGGCGGCACTGATATCTATGTTTTCCAGTGTAACGTTTTCGATTGGCGCCTGGCTGGTCCCCTGCATGTATACGGCTTCACCTCCGTTGATGCAGGTAATATTTCCGAAATAGAGGTTCCGGAATACCGGGTAAGCGTTCCCATGCTCCGATGCCATGAAGGCACCATAATTTGTTTCGATCCTGATGACCTCATGCCTGATATCTTCCATGGTGATATTTTCGCAATAGATATTTTCAACGATACCGCCACGGGAGGCATTGCTTTTCAACCGGATACCTATTTCTGTCCCCCGGTACACACAGTCGTGCACATAAACGTCGCGAACATCGCCTGACATATCGCTTCCGATCACAAAGCCACCATGGCTTGTCAGGACGGTCACATGCCGTATCACAATATTTTCGGTGGAACGACCAACCCGCCAGCCATCTTCATTGATCCCCGATTTCAGACATACACCATCATCCCCCACGCTCATACCGCAATACTCCACCAATGCATTTCTTGTGGAGTTCAGGTTGACCCCATCCGTATTGGGGCCCCCGAACGTATTCAACTGCAATCCGCGTACGATCACATTCTCGCAATAGGTGATGTCAAAAGTCCAGAAAGGCCCCGGGGTACTGATGGTAAATCCCTCGAACAGCACATTTTTACATTCCACCGGGTTGATGAACTGCGGCCGGAGCCCGGCTTCAGGAGTGCCGGCAATGCGCTGTTCCGGTGAAATATCCTGAAGTACCTGGTTTTCATAGATATATTTGATGGTTTCCTCTCCCTTATTAACCCATTTCCACCATTCATCCCCGTGTCCAAACAGTTTTCCGGGACCGGTTATGGCAATGTTATTACATTGACGGGCATAGATCAGGGGCGAGTAGTTATAAACTTCGAACCCGGCCCAGCGGGTAAATACCACAGGCAAATAATCGTCCGGATCGTCGCTGAAATGCAATTCCGCACCCTGTTCAAAGTGCAGGTTTACATTACTCTTTAAATGGATGGCCCCGGTGAACCATTTTCCGGCCGGTACCAGCACCATTCCACCTCCGGCAACAGAGCAGGCCCCGATGGCTTTTCTGAATGCGCTGGTATTCTTTCTCTTCCCGTCGCCTATGGCCCCGTAGTCAACAATATTAAAACTCCTGTCAGGAAAATGGGGTTTTTTCAATTGCGGCATAATAAATGGCGCTGTTACAGGCTCAATCTCTTCAGGTCTTCGGGTAGCTGCATTTATTGCCTGGCTGTCCTGGGCGTTTGCGCCTGTGACAACAAGTAACAACAGCACTGTATCAATCACTGGTCTGAACATCATCAGCGATGTTGGGCTTCTGTTTTTTTAATTTGGTTACCCTGTGCATCCAATGGCTGTGTAATGGTAACTTTGTTCCCGAGTAGCGCTGCAAGATCGGGCAGGTCATAGGAGCGCAATGCGCCATGAACGGTATTGATCAACTGATTGTTTGTGGGTCGCTGAACTACGACATATTGCCACGAAGCCAGCGTCCGGTCCAGGTGCAAAGATTCCACAAGCTGCAGCTCCAGGGCTGCGGCATGCAAAGCGGGTACCCCCATATTGCCAGTTGCCCTGATGGCTACCGGTCCGTTTTGCGTCTTTTCGGAGAGCCATCGGGCGCAGACAAGGATATCTTCTGCACGCATGCCCACATAAGAGCGTCCCAATACATATGCTTTATAATAATCTTCCCAGTCTCTTCCGGTCTGTTGTCCATAGTCTGATTGTTCGTTTTGCTGCGTCTCTCCATTGCCCCGCACATCAACCGCAAGCACAATCCGCCCGGATCTCATCAGGCCCTTTGCTTCTCCGGCAACCGCTTTTTCACCATCCTCATGTAACATCAGCAGCGGTACCCCTTTCGCATTTGACGGCAGGTATAACACTGCTGTCAGCCATATCCCTGCTTCCGGGCGTGTGGTATAACGGGCGATAGTACCAAAATCTGTCTGTTCTGCCGGATGTTCCTCTGCCTGTGGAACCGGCAGTTCTTCAAGCGGTCTGATCCCGGCAATGGTA
>JANTFK010000097.1 GCA_024763595.1 Bacteroidales bacterium
CGAAGTGTATTACGCAGGCATATGCGATAAATGTGAGGATGCGTACAATGATGCAAATAGCAGCAGGATATGGGTAGCCTATCTCAACAGGGTAAATCAGTGGATGTCCCAACGCGGCAGGCAGATCATGGCATGGGTAGAGTTCCCGTTGTTGCAAGAAGATATTTTGAAGCTGCCCGATGATGTTATTGATGGTATTATGAATTCAGGCAGAAGTGATGAATGGATAGGTAATGAAAACAGAGCCGGTATTGAACAACTCTCTTACAACTCCATGCAGGGATCGGAATATCTTTTCCCAAATTACTTTCCGGTAACCTACAGGGGCCGGTATACAGACGGCAGGCTCAGTGAGACCTGTGGTGCTGTATTAAACCTGGAGTCGAGGGGGGCAAATCTTATTGGTACTTTTGCGGCTGCCTGGGATGATGCCGGTTTGCACAATGAAACCTTCTGGCTGGGATGGGCCACTGTCACGCAATATGGCTGGACCAAAAGTACTCCGTCACTGCAGCAAAGCATTGCTGATTTCATGGATCTCTTCTATGGATATAATAGTCCGGATATGGTAGAAGCTTACCGGATGCTGGAAGAAGGCGCCAGGTTTTATGAAGCATTGTGGGACAGGGTACCTTCAAAAGAGCGCACGAAAGGCTATGGAAGTTCTTTTGGAAAAGGTATCGGAGGGGATATGACAGATCTGCTCTTACAGATGCCGCCATTGCCTTCGGGTAAAAATTTAATGATGGTACCGTCTTTTCGCAGTCGGTATGCCACAAAGATTGAAGAGGCTTCCATCCTGCTTAAAACAAATGATCTGCTGATCGCTCAATTGATGCGGAGTCTTACCAGGGTAAGTTACAATCGTTATAATCTGGAAGTGTTGCTGGCGATCGCTTTTTTGGAACGTTATACCATGGAGAGTGTGCTTAACCTGGCTAAAATCGAGGATTATCTGGTAGCAGCGTCAAAAACTGATAAAGACCCTGCAAAAGCAGTAACCCTGCTATTGGAAGCTTATCGCTTATCAGGGCAAATAGTACAGGACCAGAAAAGCATGTGGTCAGATTTTTCCGCCATCTGGTATAAAAGCAGGCTTCCTAAAAATATGCGTGTTGGAGGCAAAGATTACGATCATGTATTTGATGATGTGAAAGATCATTTTGCAGACCGGCGAATCGGGTTGGAATATATGCTGGCCCCTTTTGAAAGAATGGCAATCGAAGCATGGCGACAACAGCTGTATCATGTCATTAACGACTTTGCCGGGCTCCATAACATTCCTGTAAAAGAGCCGGAGCCCGGGCGATTGGAAGATTAAACCTGCAACCACCTGTCGAACCAGGCAAACGCATCCTGTTGCATCTGCCTGTCAAACTTATGGGGTCCCGGGTAAAACCTGGCATTGTAACGCCCGTTCGCCCCCGCTTTGGTATACACCTCTTTCAGGATCCGGTCGGCCCTTTGCATTTCAGGCAGGGTATAGAGATCATCATCCGAATTGTTCAGAACAAGTGTCGGCAGTGGAGCCCTTATGCCAAGGATCTCGGGAAAATCCATGTAACGGGGCAATAACGGGGTATAAGTCATCCAGGTATGTGTATATGATTTGTTCAGCAGGAAGTCATTCCAGGTAGACATAAACCCCACACATACCGCACATTTTATACGCGGATCGGCACCACCCAGGTAGACGGTCCTCAGACCCCCGCCGGAGAGCCCACCGCATCCGATACGCGCTGCATCCACATCTTTCCGGTTGCAGAGTATATCCACCGCTTTCATATCTTCTGCCAGGAAAACTCCCGGCCAGGTTGTGCCAGCGCAGAACAGGGTTTTTGACATGATATTTTCATGTTCTCCTGCCCAGGTGTTATAAAGGGCAATATTTGCCGGATTCTCCGGATCTGCATCTGACTTCCCGTCCACATTGCAGGGTCCCCATTCAATACCGTCGATATCTCCATACAGTATCCTGCGGCTGGCAAAGGCAAATGTGTCATGAACAAGTACAACATACCCCCTTCTGGCTGCCTCGTTGGCCCAGGCCAGACCCTCATAACTCTTTTCCTGGTGGTCCAGTACAAAACCGGGTGTATCAGCGGAAACACGGGTGATTTTTCTTTTCCCCAGGTATTTATTTCCACCGTGATCATGAAGCCCCAAAATGGCTGGCAAAGGCCCATTGGCCCCCTGCGGTTTTAACAAAATGGCTTTTGTGGACCTTCCGTATGGTAAGTGCCAGCTGAGTTCCTCTATCTCCAGGCCATCATAGTTATATTGCCTCTCTACTGTTACTTCAGGCACAGCACCGGCGGGCGGGGGAGCAACTGATTCCAGCAGTTTCCTGCCGGCAGTAACTTTCCATTGATCCAGGTCGCTCCAGTCATCATGCCGGAATGAGAGCGGGGCCGGATCGCCCACCAGGGAGGCTGCCCAGGAACCATACTGGCCGATAATGCTTTTCCCGGCAGTGCCTGGTAGCAATTCTGCAGCCATATTGCCTGTAATTTCTTCCGCATTGTATGCATTGTCTGCATCTGTTGAAAATCCGGCCATGGAGACCGGAAGAAAGGGAAGTGTGCCCATGGCTGCTGCGGATTTAAGGAATGCTCTTCGTGAACTGGATCTTGAACTGGACATGGTTCTTAAGATTTAGTAAATAATCAATTGAAGGTTAGCAACTACGAATGCTCAGGTTCAGCTGGCTGCGCCGTGCTAAAGATTTCCCGCATCAAACCACGGGGAGAATCAATGTTTCTTTGTATCTTCCCTTCGCTACAACAACAATATCACGAAAATAATGAAGACAAGCAAGATCAACAGGCGGGATTTTATAAAAGCCTCCGCCATTATGGCTGGCGGTGTGGCATTGACCCAACCCGGAATGGCCGGGGCCCTCTTAAATGAAGAGCGCCCGCTCCGGTTGGGTTTTGTGGGAGTCGGTAGCCGCGGCTCCTATCATCTGGATGCAGCACTGGGTATTACAGGGGTTATTGTTCCTGCTGTTTGTGATGTGCAGGATGCTGCACTTTACCGTGCAAAAAGGTGGGTGGAGGAAGCAGGTCAGCCTACACCGGCCCTGTATGGTAAAACCGATACTGATTTTATCCGGATGTGTGAAAATGAAGAACTGGATGCCGTGATCTGTGCAACTTCATGGCAATGGCATGCCCCGGTATGCCTGGCTGCCATGAATAACGGGAAGCATGCGGTCAGTGAGGTACCCCTCATCCTGACCATCGATCAGGCGTGGGAAATTGTGGAAACTCACGAGAAAACCGGAAAGTGGGCCACCCTGGGACTGGAACAGGCACTGCTGGAATCCCGTTATGCCATGCCCTTGTTGCATATGATACAGGAGGGAGTGCTTGGCGATATCAAACACATTACCGCAGGATATGTGCATGACCTGAGGATGGTGAAGTTTAATCCGCAGGAGGAACCGTGGCGGTTGCAGCACTCTGTTGACCGGAACGGGAACCTCTATCCCGACCACCCCATGAACAAGATCATGGCTATGATGGACATCAATCACGGTGACAGGATCGATTACCTGGTATCGGTAAGTTCGGGAGCTACCATGCTCAATGAATATACCAGGGAACAATACGGAAGTGCCCATCCCTATGCCACGCAAAAGATGGCCCAGGGTGATGTAAATGTTAGCCTCCTGCGTACTGTGAATGGGAAACTGATCACCCTTAATTTCGATACCAATACACCCCATCCTAGGGGTATATTCAAGGTCCAGGGGACAAAAGGTGCTTTTATCACAGGCCACGGACTGGGTTCCCATATATACGTGGACGGTATCACCCCTGATGCACACCTGTGGGAAGATGCCGAAAAATGGTTCAGTGAATATCCTCATCCGCTGGTGCAGAACTACCATCCTGCCCCCAGGGAAAAAGCTATCCGGGGTCATGGAAGCCGGGGAAGGGCCACCCCGCTCACCTGGCACCTGCTGGTGAAAGCACTGCGTGAAGAGAAAATGCCATTTTTTGATGTGTACGATTCAGTGACCAGCAGTGCTGTTTCACCCCTGTCAGAGATGTCTGTGGCCAATGCAGGCCAGCCGGTATCCTTTCCGGATTTTACCAGAGGTAAGTGGGAAAAGCAACCACCCATCGAACTCAGCCTGTAGAACCCGGACAACCCGGATAACTAATGCATATAATAGATCAAATACCCCTGAAACGCCGGTTGTATTCTTGTTCTGAACTAAAACCAAAAAAGATGAAAAAATACCTTCCTCAGTTAGCCACATTGGTAGCCACATTGGTAGCCACATTGGTAGCCACATTAGTATCCACATTGTTTCCCGGGTGTACAAGACCCCCGGAGTTTAAGGAATTTCCAAAGATCGATGCACATGTGCACCTGGAAACATCGGAAGATTCGTTCGTGGAGGTGCTGGAGGAAAACAATCTGAAGATGATCAGCCTGGTCACAAGGTCCGTTTCTCAACCGGAAATAGATGAAGAATTTGAATTTGCACGGGCCCTGCATGAAAAACATCCCGGGACCATCGCTTTTGCCACCACCTTTACCATGGATGGATTCGGGGAACCGGGCTGGGAAGAGAAGACCATCAACTGGCTGCAGAAAAGCTTTGACCAGGGTGCCATAGCCCTGAAACTTTGGAAAGACATCGGGATGACCTTCCGGGATACCGACAGCAGCTTTATTATGATCGATGATCCGAGGTTTGATCCCATCCTCGATTTTGTGGAGGAGCAGGGACTGACCTTTGTCAACCATAATGGAGAACCCAGGAATTGCTGGCTTCCGCTGGATAAAATGACAGTAAAAGGAGACAGTAACTATTTTGCTAATCATCCTGAGTACCACATGTACCTGCATCCGGACTATCCCTCCTATGAAGAGCTGAATGCGGCCAGGGACCGCATGCTGGCGAAACATCCCGGTCTGCACTATGTGGGTTGCCACCTGGGGAGCCTGGAATGGAACGTGGACGAGCTGGCAAAAACGCTGGACAGGTTCCCCAATATGTCGGTGGATATGGCAGCGAGGATTGTCCATTTCAAGATTCAGGACAGGGAGAAGGTGCGCAGTTTTTTTATCAAATACCAGGACCGGTTACTGTACGGAACGGATATGGGTTTTCATGGCGATTATTCAAAGAGCTCAAGTGCCGGAAGGGCCAGGGAGATTCTCGGGATGATCTGGCTGAGCGACTGGGCGTACTTTACAACCGACAGGATCCTGACCCAGGACGACAAAGTGAAGGAGTATCAGGGACTGGACCTCCCCGAAGCGGTGCTGAAAAAGATCTATTACGAAAATGCACTCCGGATGTATCCCGGACTGGACTGGAACCTTAAATGATTACAAACATATAAAATGAAAACGATATGAATCCTGTTATTAAAAATGTCTGCATGCTTTTACTGCTCCTGGGTATACAGATCACCGGATCTGCCCAGGTCCCCACTGCACAAAAACTGGATCCCAACATGGCATTACACAAGGCCGATACGGATGGGATCGTTTGGTTCGACCCCAGGGAAGCACCCTTTGACCTGGTAGGGTTTGAATGGATCAGGGAAGATACCGTTTACAGGCGGTTGCCGGTACACCCTGAGTGGGAGATCCGGCCCGCAGTTGACGGGCTGGCCAATCATACTGCCGGCGGAGAGGTCCGCTTCAGGACCAACAGCAAAAAAATATTTGTCAGGGTGGAACTGAGGGAAAGATCGGGCATGTACCATATGCCGGCCACCGGGCAGAGCGGGTTTGATCTCTATGTCCGCGATGGTGAAATACAACGGTATGTGAGAACCACCCGTTTTCCCCATGATTCGGTCCGTTACCGGGCCAAACTTTATGATGTTCCGGATGCACAGATGCGCTTCTTCACACTCAATTTCCCCCTCTATAACGGGGTGAATTCGGTACTGGTGGGCCTGGAGGAGGGTTCCGTGGTGGAAGCCCCCCCGCCGTTTAAACGCCCGGGGAAGGTGGTTATCTACGGAACCTCTATTACACAGGGCGGCTGTGTGGCCAGGCCGGGTATGCTGTTTTCAAATATACTGAGCCGGAAACTGGATATACAGTTTGTGAACCTGGGCTTTTCAGGTAACGGGAGAGGTGAGCCGGCCCTGGCCCATCTGATCAGTCAGATACCCGGCACAAGCCTGATCATACTGGACTATGAAGCCAATGCGCACAAGACCATCATCCAGACACTGGGGCCCTTTATTGATATCCTCAGGGTAAAATATCCGGAAACACCCATCCTGGTCATGTCCAAGATTCACTATGCCAGTGCAACACCCGGGAGCCAGTCCTACCTGGACTGGATCAGTCTCAGGGATTTCCAGCAGAACCTGGTGAAAGAAAAACAAAATGCAGGCGATCAGCATATCTATTTTCTGGATGGAGGAACGATTCTCGGGGATGATTATGATGAGTGCGCTGTCGACGGTGTACATCCCACCGATCTGGGTTCCATGCGAATAGCCAGTGCCCTTCAGCCGGTCATTGAAAGGATTCTTTCGGAATAATTCCCGTATTCCGTTTACCACCAACCTTCCGGCATATTCTCTATATCATCGGATGCCCCGGGAGTTCCCCTGGCGGGTCCGTAAAATACACTTCCTCCATAGGTGGTGAGAAACAGCATGCCGGGATGACGGATGTCGGGAACAGCTCGTTGTCCCCATTTGAACCGGTACCCCTCCAGCCTGCTCCATGATTCGCCGGCGTTGTCGCTCCGGTATGCAGCGTTCTGAAACGTATTGATATAAATCGTTCCGGGCCGGTCCGGATCCATGCCTGCAGCATTCACACGGACCCGCTCATCAAACACCTGTCTCCAGTTCCTGCCACCGTCTCCGGTTTTGAAAACACCGCCGGAGCGATCCTGATCCCCTTCCCTCCGGGGCCAGCAACTCAGATACATCCTATCAGGATTATCCGGATCAATCAGCAGGTCGTGAGGCCCGTTTACTCCCGCGGGCAGATCTATCTCCTGCCACGATGCGGCTTGATCATCACTGAAGTATAACCGGCCATCTGCCGTTTCTCCCAGGCGCTTCCCGCGGGTGCAGAGTAAATAGAGATGACCGTTACTGTTTTGCAGAATCTTCCAGGCAAAAAGGTTATCCCCCAGTCCCTGGTTTACCTCGTTCCAGCTTTTGCCACCATCGACCGATTTGTATACTCCCTTATCAAACAATGTGACGTAGAGTGTCCTGGAGGTCTCAGGTGTACGGGTATCCAGCCATATGCGTGTACAAACGGCATTCTCCGGAAGCCCGGAGTTGCTTAACTGCCAGCTTTTACCGCCATCTTCCGATAGTGCAACACCCCCTTTGAAACGATCAAAGCCGCTGCTGCCAAACATTTTAGTCCGTGGAAGGTCATGGGCATTGGCCCATACCGACCAGATTCTATCCTTTACTCCCGGATCAAACGTGAGGTCATAACAGGTGTTCTGCCACTGCCGGGGTATACCCTTCAGTGAGTGGAACCAGCTTTTCCCGTTGTTAAAAGAGTGGAACAACCCCATGTCGGTATAGCAGATAAACAGGTGCTCCCGATTAAAAGGGTCAAAATGTACACCATAACATGTCGTGACATCCAGTCCCCCGCTGGAAACTGATCCATCGGGCAGGTTATGGCTGTACACCTGTTGCCATGTTCTTCCGCCATCTGTGGTTTTATATCCGCGCCCGTTATCTCCGGCATAGCAGACATCGGGATTCCCGGAGGCAACACCCAGGTCAATGGGACTTCCGCCCCATCCCGGATCAAAGCTTTGCTCCATCCAGGAACCTCCAAAGTTTTGGGTGATGTATCCCTGGTATGTGGATGACAGAAGTACCGGGGACCATCGTGCACCGCCATTGTCCGTCCTGAAAATGGAGTAGATCCAGTCTCTCTTTCCATCCGCGTTGATAACCGGGTTGATGGTGGATATGTAAGCCACATCCGGTTTTGTCTCACATACAGCCAGTCCCTGTCTGAAAGCAGGGACCATGTTTCCGGGTACATCTTTAAATATACCATTGTTTGAGCGGACCCAGCTCATTCCCAGGTCACGGCTCACATACATACCACCGTTTCCGGTCCGGGATCCCTTCTCAAACCCGGACTGTATATAAAGAAGCATTCGCTTTCCTGTATAACCACCTTCCACTGCAATGATCTTTTTCACAGGAAGGGGCAGCCGGGTGACCTTTCCGGTCATCTCATCTATGCGGACACAGGCCCTTTCTGTGAATACAATAACCTCATGGGGACGGTCACATTTGCTGCAGGGGAAAATGGCTTTTACCTTCTTCCCCGGAAACCTGGCTACCAGCTCCCATTTTTGGCCATAATCGGTTGACCGCACCAGCATGGCAGAATCATTGTCATTTTGATCACCTGCTCCCATATAGGATTTTAAAGGTGCGAGTCCCAGGTATATGCGCCTGTTATCCATCCGATCAACGGCCACTTTGTCTATCGTACCATCCAGGGCCCCGGGAATGATCTCAGAAGGCAGATAATCAGTACTCTGTAGTCGGTCAATCTTTTTTGCCTTCTTTACATCAGGATAGATTATTCTCCAGCTCTCTCCCTGGTTTTCTGATCTGTAGAGGATGCTTAACCCGGATCCCCTGTCTTCACTATAGCGATAACCACGTGTTGCCACATAAATGGTTTGCCGGTCGGCCGGATCAAATTCAAAATCCTCAGGAACGGTCCATAAATTCTTCATGCTCCAGTTCATGCCCCCGTCACGGGAGAGATATGCTGCAGTCATGTCACAATGAGTCATGACAAGGTTCTCATCAAACGGACTGATGGTTGGTTTCAGTACACCTCCTCCCCCTCCCGGCCCGATAACCCTCCATTGATTCCCGCCGGAAGTATCATTTCTTTCATCTGCAACACCTGACCGGTTCCGGCAACCGGTCAACAGAAAAATCACGGAGATCATAAAAGAAATAGTTATTCTGAATAACATTTTTTCTGAATTTATTGTAACTGCCATTTCTATGCTTTATATTGATAATCATTTGGATAAAAGTAAATGTATGAAGAAAATCTTTCGTATTACCCTGTTTATCCCTGGAATGTTATTACTATTGATCAATTTGTCCGGGTTTTTCTTATCCCTGAGGAATGAAGCGCTCTACAGTGAAATCACACCCTATAAGGATGATATCTCTGTCC
>JANTFK010000098.1 GCA_024763595.1 Bacteroidales bacterium
TGCTGATGCTGGAGGGCGAGCATATTTATAAAAACCAGGGATTCTATAATTCGAAAGAAAACCGGAAGCGACATAAAAAAAATGTGAGAGCTGCCCGGAGAAACCACAGGAGATGGAAGAGCTAGGAATCTGTCTGCCCCACTAACAAGTGTCATCCTGGCTCCGGCACGATCGATTCAGGGACATTATACCATCCTGACCACTTTTATGTATATTTATGAAGAAGTCTGCAATGGCCACTGCTGGTCTGACAGTTGGAGCACCTGCGTATATCAAAGGATTTGATCAATGAGACAATGAAAAGTTTGCGCTGTTTATTCATGGTTATCCCACTCATGATGGGATGCTGTTCTGCCGGACCAGGATCCGGAGAGTTGCCGGAGCGGGGCATTTGTGCACACCGGGGAGACATGAATACCCATCCCGAAAATACCCTTTCAGCTTTCAGGGAAGCAGTGCGTCTCGGTGCGCATATGATAGAACTGGATGTCAGGCTGACGAAAGACAGTATGCTGGTAATCCTCCATGACGAAACGGTGGACAGAACCACAAACGGAACTGGCAGACTCTCTGATTTAACCCTCGAACAGGTAAAGGCGCTTGATGCCGGAAGCTGGAAATCGGAGAAATTTACCGGTGAAAGGATACCGGCCTTCCGGGAAGCGCTCTCGGTTATGCCTGACAATATCTGGCTGAATGTGCATCTGAAAGGAGGAAAACAACTGGGTAAGCGGGTTGCCAGGGTCATTCAGGAGGAGAAGCGGGAACATCAGGCATTCCTGGCATGCAGCCGGGAGGCTGCCCTGGGTGCGCAAGATGTAATCCCGGATATCATGATCTGCAATATGGACCGGCAGGGCGACCGCGATACCTATATTCAGCAAACCACCGGGTATGAGAGTGAGTTTATCCAGTTACTGGGAAGCAGGTCCGTGCGGCAACTCGAAGCCGATGTTGCCGTCCTGGATCAGCATCATATACGTATTAATTTCTGTTGCTCCGACTCACCGGAGGAGGTAAGGGAACTGCTCAACGGCGGAGTTGATTTTGTTTTAACCAACAGGCTTGAAGAGATGCTCGGGGTGGCTGCATCTATGGGTATTACACCCATGCATTACAAGGGTAAATAACAGATTTACATCGCATTCAGATCGGACACGAAACCGGCAATATCTTCATCCTTAAACCCTTTCTCTCTGGCTGCCTCTTCCAGGGTGCCCCAGATGGGTTCCCCGCATGCAATGCACTTGATCCCTTTGTCGGCCAGGTACCGGACAGCATCCACTTTCAGATGCACAAGATCCTCGATCGTTATTTCTTTGGTAATCTTCATGGAAATGTCAATTCAATCTTATCTCCTTTGTCCGTAAAGGATCCGGGGAAAGCTTACAGGATAACGTGCCGGAATACCATGCTGACTTACTGGTACTCAATGGCCTTAATGTCGCTGAAGTAGACTCTTTCCAGCAAAGACTCTTTCCTGGTTTCATAGTACTCAACAAGGTCGGGGTTCTTGACAACCACGCAATGATCTTCCGGTGAATCATCTACGATCATACCGGCTAAAGCGTCCTGTACATTTGACCGGACAATGACAATTGCGTGCTCATGGTAGTTACGGAGAATGCTGGTTTTATCAATCATGATGATCCGGATTATTGTATGAATACTCTTTTTCAAACACATTATTATACGCATCTCCGGTGTTATTGTTTCATCATCTTTTATTCCCGGGTTTCAGTTGCGGGAATCTTCAATGGAACACTTCACGAATGGCGTCCAGGTACTGCATGCCATGTATCGTATCGGGTTCCAGGTAGCTGCCTTCCGTCCACTCGTTCCAGCAATTGATGTTAACGATCCCGGGACTGTCAGGATCTGATAACAGTTTCGTTTTTGTCATTGCCAGTGCTTTCCTGAAGTTGGCCGGGGTATTGTTTCCCATGGTATTCATAAAGGGATACCCTGCATTCTCCCATGTCGAAGAGAGATCGCACCTGGGTGAAGGGTCCCACCCCATGGTCACATTGGGAATATAGGGTACGTCAAAACGCGCTTTTGCCTGATCCCAGTATTTGAAATAGGCATCCCGCACGTAGTTGTAATCCGTTTGGGTTTCCGGAAGTTGTACATGGTGGATCCATACGTAGGAGGTTACCGAATCAAAACCGAGCCTGGTTACAAGTTCTGCACTATTTGCGGGAGTCTCCTCAGCCGGGAGGACCGGTCTTCCCCACGAGACCAGGTTCCAGTGAACACCCTTCAGCCCGGCATCGATGGCTTTTGTACGCATGCGATCCATGGCGGACCGGGTGGCTTCCAGGCTGCCAAATCCATCAATGAACCGCTGGATATCATAGATGGAAAAATAGGCTTTGCCGTCAATCTTCCAGTAATTGGGCCTGGTGAAATAGTTTTTGATCAGCAGGTCGCATATCTCGTCATACCGCTCCGGGCTTACTTTGCCGTGATAGAGCAATTTGTGCGGGGTTCCTTTTTTATAAGGGTGTATATCCATCCAGTCGTGGTTGGCCCACATGAATGCAAACTGTATGTGCCTGTTATTTTTTGCCCGGAGGAAACCTTCATCGATGGCACGGTTGAGAAATGGTCCGTCTTCGTACATATACCAGTCAAACAGGAATACATCGATACCATGATCAACGGCGGCCTCAATTTTTTGGGCCATTTGCCGTGGATCGGCTTCATCGGTATATCCCCAGGCCGGTACTTTGGGCTGTTGATGACCGGGGAACCTGGGTTGTGCCTGCTTTACCAGTTCCCATTCGGTCCAACCTTTACCATGGTAAGCGCTGTTTCGTTTATCTTCATGATAATCAGGGAAATAATAAGCTACAACAGTGATTTCATCGCTCGCTGTGTTTGGTTCCTTTTCTTTTACGGGGCCACAGGCAACATATGCCATAATCATCAGTAGTACTGCTGCATACAACCGGAACCTGCCTGAAATAGCATGACCTCTTATCATGTTCTGCCTGTTTATGATTTTAATCTGAAAATACAACAATTTTGCCGGTTAAGTGTTAAAGAAGATGTTTCATAACCATCTTTTTTCACCTGCCGTTATGTTTAGGAATCTGCAGATTATTCTCATTCTTTCACTCATTACAGCGTGTAATCCATCCCATCCCGAAAAAAGTGCCTCTGAAGAACCTGTGAGCCCGGATCAGCCGGAAAAGGCTGTTCCTTATCAAAAGGACCTGGATGAAATACTGGAAGATGGAAAGCTCACAGCCATAACGACCTATAGCAGTACCAGCTACTTTTTATATAAGGGCCACCCCATGGGGTTTGAATATGAGTTATTAAAAAGTTTTGCCGATTACCTGGGGGTGGAACTGGAAATCATTGTCTCCAATAACATCGATAACCTCTTCACCAACCTGAACAGCGGCAGGGTGGATGTGGTTGCCCATGGCCTTACCATCACCAGCGAAAGAAAGGAGGATGTGCTTTTTACCGACTACCTCTACCTGACCCACCAGGTACTGGTCCAGAAGAAGCCTGATAACTGGAGAACCATGAAATGGAGTGCCCTGGAGAAAGCATTGATTCATGACGCCATCGAACTGATCGGTGACACGGTATCGGTACGCGCTGAGACTTCTTACATGCACCGGTTAAAGAATATGTCAGACGAAATAGGGGGTGAGATCATTATTGATACGCTGGAAGGGACCACCACCACAGACGAAGCCATTGAAATGGTCCTGAATGGTGAAATCAAATACACGGTTTCGGATAATAATCTTGCCAGTGTCTTTGCAACTTATTATCCCATTCTGAATATAGATGTCCCCATCAGCTTCTCGCAGCGGATTGCCTGGGCAACCCGGCAAAACTCACCCCGGTTGAACGAGGCTATCAATGACTGGCTGTCCAAAGTGAAGAAAGATGTATTCTACTATGTGATCTACAACAAGTATTTTAAAAGCAGCAAAGATTTCAGGAAAAGGGTAAAAAGTGATTTCTATAGTCTTAATAATCAGAAGATCAGTAAGTACGATGACCTGATCAAAAAGAAAGCGGCAAAGATTGGCTGGGACTGGCGATTACTGGCTTCCCTGGTTTACCAGGAATCCAGGTTTGATCCCACAGCCGTATCATGGGCCGGTGCACAGGGTCTGATGCAGTTGATGCCGGTCACGGCAGCTGAGCTGGGTGTCAGGGATCGTTCCAACCCGGCTGAAAGCCTGGAAGGAGGATCAAAGTACCTGCACAGGATCTATGGTTATTTTGATTCTATTCCTGATCAAACACAGCGTATCAAGTTTACCATGGCATCCTATAATTGCGGGTACGGTCATGTGCTGGATGCCCGCAGACTGGCCGGAAAATATGAACTTGACCCGGATCAATGGGACGATAACGTGGAGAAGATGATCCTGGCTTTAAACAAATCCAGTAATTACAATGATCCGGTTGTGCATTCCGGGTACCTGAAAGGTATTGAACCTTACAATTATGTCCGGCAGATATTTGAACGGTACGATCATTATGAAAAATTCATTGACCGGTAGGGTCCCTGTATGCTGTGTTAACTTCCCTTTCAATGCTGTGTAAACGCTTTCATCCTCACCCTCCGAATTCAACGATGCAGACACATAGATGCTGCCGTCGAAAGGGAGCCGTATGCCGGTGGTCGACATCCCCGTGACAGCTGTCCAACTATTTACTTCCGGTGAGGTATATACAGGGGAGGAGATGCTTTTGTGATCATGTGAGAGGTTCACCAGTGATCCGGAGGTGGTCAGCCCGATGGCAGCAATGGTGGCAGATGAGATGACCGGGCGGCGTGTACTTGAAGTGTGCTGCAGCGTATAAGAGACCTGGCCCGTGGAACCGCTTGCGTCAAAAAGGTAAACCAGGGTACCGATACCTTTATCAAGTGCCCCTGATTTTTTCAGTGTTCTCCGGATCGATGGAGTTACACCGGTTCCGTCTGTCAGCCTGAAAATTGCATCCCTTTGATTCGAAGCACCTCCGTACCTGGTATCAAAACTGGCCACCACCAGGACGGAACTGACATTGGTCACATCCAATGTGGCACTGGTCAGATTGATAAAGCTGCCTCTGACTCCAGACCTTGCCAGGGTTGCAGTCCCCGTAGCACCATTCAACCTGTCCTGGGCCGGCAATCCAACTGTTATCCCCAAAAACAGGATAACCATCCAATTCATCCGGGACAACCGGAAGAGGTAAAAGGGTGGCTTGTGCTCCTTCATTAAGAATGATGTCATGCAACTATCGAGACCGGTGCTGTGGTAAAAATAGGTGAAAAACAGGGGTAAAATCAAATTCAACTCCTGCACTTTATTGACCTCTTTGCACATTTTACGCTGCGGTGACCCGTCACAGCCACTTTTCATCAGTAAGCAGGCCCTTCCAATAGCCACTGGAGGTTGAAAACCGCCACTTTGGCTACATCATAGAGTTTGTGTTCTCCCCCTTCATAGAGCAGGTAGATGTTGCCTTCCTGGTCAGCCGCCAGGGAAGAATATGCAGATGGTCCCTGGTCTGCCAGGCGTTTTACCGGCCATGTTTGTGCACCGTTAAATGAGGCACGTACAGTCATCTGGTAACGCCATCCCCCCGGCCAGTCGGGTGCACTGTAAAGCAGCACATCTCCGGCATCTGTAATACCGTCAGGTATCCTGACCATCCCTGCCCTGCATCCGTAAGAGGGGCGGGTTCCATCCCTGTAATAAAAGGGTTCTCCAATTTCATAGAGATCATCCGAAACACACCAGTCCACAAATCTTTCTCCCCCGTTATGGCTCCATGCAATGCGCCGGCGGTTATCAACGGACATGTGTGACCTGGAGTTGTAATAGATCCTTCCGTCGGAGAGCTCTGCCAGTGCCGCTTCACCGGTACCCGTCATGATCCCGTCGCTTACCTGCCAGGTTTTCCCTCCGTCATCACTAAAAAGAGCCACATTGTAGTTGTACATCCAGAAATCCTGCCCGTTATTGCCTTCAGGGGGCTGGACCCTGCCTGCGATGATCAGGCGGCCCCGGTGTTCACCGTATTTCAGTGTGATCCCTGTTTCCATGCTGTTGATGCTGACCGGTACTTTTCCCGTTCCGTGCCCCATCACATTGGGTCGTATGGAAATAGATTCTTTGTGCCAGCTGTGACCGTTATCACTACTCCTGTAGAGAAAAGGCGTTTCACCTTCCGTGTTTACCAGCAATATGCTTCCGGTCCGGTCATCCTGTACAATGTTGCTATAAGCGTCCGGTAATGCTTCCTGCTGCAACCAGGTTCTTCCTTTATCCCTGCTTCTGCGCAAAGCTTTAGAGCTACGGTTAAAGGCCAGAGCGTCCCCGTTAGGAGCCACAATCATGTGCACACCCCGTGCACTCTTATTGCCGGGTTCCGTCCGGAAGAGGGTCTCACCATAAAAGAATGGTTCTTTTTCAGTTGATTTACTGTTTTGGACCAGTTGTAACGCCAGCATTTTATCTGTTTCTTCTATCCTGAAACGGGTAGTAACCACGGAGTGCTTGTTGTTATCTGGCCTGTATTTGATATAGGTTGTGGCAAGGATGGTGCCGTCGGAGCGTATCTCCATGCCGGGATAGCCACAGTCGCCCCCCGCATAACTGTGCAGCAGTTTAATCCTGTATTCACCTTTTCCCCCGGTTTTCAGATCTTCGTAGCGTCCTGTCCAGGCCACAAAATGGTTGTAGGTTTCACTGTTTTTGGCTTTGTCCCTGAAGGCGATAACCAGCCGGCCATCTTTTGTATAGAGCCCGTAATGCCTGTCGCCGGTCAGTCCCCAGGGGGTATTCACCGGGTCGCTCCATCTCTCTCCCTCATCACTGCTGAACATCATCTGGCTCCGTCCCTGATGGAAATTCTCCCGCATGATGCAGCAGAGCTCCCTGTTATCCGGCGAACGAAAAACAAAGGGCTCACACAGGGCCTTTCCATCCACGTCTCCTATGATCTCCGGGTCGGACCAGTTCATTCCGCCATCTGTTGTCACCGACTTCAGCACCAGTAATTTTCCACCGTCGGCTGCTCCCGACTCCGTACGGTGGAAAAAGCCCATGTAGTTTCCATCCCGTAAGCGGACCACACTGCTGAAGGTCATGACACACTTGAATTTTTTACCCAGGGGTGGCATTTCTTTCCAGCTTCTTCCTCCATCTTCACTCATGATGCGGGGCATGGGAACACGTTCTTCCCCGACTTTCTTATAGGCCGAAAATACCCATAACCTGATTTTACCTGTGGTCATATCCATCATGCGGTAAATACTCGGGCAGTTTTGATGGTTCCTGAAACCGGGAGGCAGGCTGTTATCCATCCGCGACCAGCTGTTGCCTGCATCATGGCTAACGGCCATGGCTCCGGCAGGGCCTCCGTGACCGGTGCTCCAGACAGCATACATGGTCTGACCGTCAGGTAAAAGGAGTGTGGTGGGATGCCCCTGGTAAATATCACGGGTGCCCCTGGCAATGATTGTGTGCCGTTCAGACTCCTGCGAAATATCCACCGTGGGGATGTCCGGCTGCTCCTGTGCCTGTAAATATGAGGATAGGGTACAAATTACCGACAGGAATAATACTTTGCCTGCGGAACGGGTTAACCCGGAACTGAGATGCATAGCTTTATATATTTTAACTGGTGAGCTGTATGTAACCAAATATAGTTATTATCTCCATTGTTTGTGTACGGACACGAAGCAAAACAATTTACTATCTTTAACTGATCCTGTATCATCCGGATGAATATCTTTTCATGAATGCCAGAAAAACCAATTTCCGTTGGGCCGTTGTTGCGCTGCTGTTTTTTGCCACTACCGTAAACTATTTTGACAGGTTTATCATGGGAATCCTGGCCCCGGTGCTGGGAACCGAACTGGGGTGGAATGAGATGGAATACGGTTATATCGTTTCTTCCTTTCAGTTTGCCTATGCCATTGGCACCCTGGTCTTTGGCTATATCATCGACCGGCTGGGGACCCGCCGGGGGTTCACACTTGCCGTAACTTTATGGAGTGTAGCCAGCATGTTGCATGCTGCGGCCCGTAACTGGGTCGGTTTTGCCCTTGCACGGGTGGGACTTGGTTTCAGTGAAGCGGGTAATTTTCCGGCGGCCATCAAAACGGTTGCCGAGTGGTTCCCCAAAAAAGAGCGTGCACTGGCTACCGGTTTGTTCAACGGAGGTTCCAATGTGGGGGCCATTATGGCTCCCCTGGTGATCCCGTTCATTATTGCCTCCCTGGGGTCGTGGAGGTGGATCTTTATCCTCTCCGGATTGCTCGGTTTTTTCTGGCTGATTTTCTGGCTGATCATTTACAGGACACCGGGGAACAGCCGGTTTGTCAACCGGGCCGAGGTGGCATATATTGAAGATGGTGAACCTGAGAGCGACCAGCAAAAAGTGAAGTGGTTCAGGTTATTGAAATACCGCCAGACCTGGGCCGTTGCACTGGGCAAGTTATTTACCGATCCGGTCTGGTGGTTCTATCTTTACTGGGGAGCCAAATTTCTGCATTCAAAATTCGGTGTTGACCTGCAGGGCCTGGCCCTGCCACTGGTTTCCATCTATGTGGTGGCCGACCTGGGGGGAATTGCCGGTGGAGCCATCTCATCCCGTCTTATCAAACGGGGGCGATCGATCAACTTTTCCAGGAAGATCACCCTGCTGGGAGCCGCCCTGCTTGTCCTTCCGGTAATGAGTGTCCCCTACCAGGCCTCCATGCCGGTGAGTGTGGCACTGATTGCCCTGGCAGCAGCTGCACACTGTGCCTGGTCGGCCAATATCTTCACCGTTGCATCCGATCTCTTTCCCCGGCAGGTGGTTGCCAGCGTCACCGGTTTTGCCACAACTGTTAGTACAACCGGCGGTATGATCATGGCACTGCTTGTGGGGACCGCGCTGAATGGTGCCGGAGATGCGGGTTATAATACGGTTTTTGCAGTTCTCTCCTTCGGGTATCTGACCGGCCTGATCGTTGTTCATCTGCTGGTACCCCGCATGAAACCATTAAGCCATATCTAACATGTATTCAAGGGAAAGGATATTCAAATCACTGAATCACGAGGAACCGGACAGGATCCCTTTCGATCTGGCCGGGGGTATCTGGACCGGCATCACCCGGGGTGCTT
>JANTFK010000099.1 GCA_024763595.1 Bacteroidales bacterium
GCAGGCTACTATATTTTATTCTCTGGTTACACCTGCTTCCTGCAAGTGTGACCGCTTCGTTAAAAATTGATACGATCTATCTCCAGGGTGGGGACCGGATCACGGGTGAAGTAAAACTCATGGAAAACAATCAGCTGAGCCTGAGTACTGACGATGCCGGTACCCTTCAGATCGAGTGGAACAGATGTGACAGTGCCTATATCCTTACTTCCATGCGGATCATGCTGGAGGATGGCGAGATATTGTACGGAAAACTGTTACCCAGCGGGCAGCACCGTGTGGCCGAGGTATGGCACCGGGAAGGCGATCCCAGATTGGTCCCACTGTCCGATATCGTGGCACTGAACCCCATGCGTGAGCATCTACTGAACAGACTGGACGGATATGTGAGTGAGGGCTTCAGCTATGTGAAGGCTAATGATTTAATGCAGATTAATTTCGACGGTCTGTTAAAATACACTTCCGAGAAGAACTATTTTGAATTATCGTATAATGCCATTGCCACCAGGGAACAGGAGACAGAAACGACCCAACGGCAGAACGGGAACATAACATACCGCAGGGTGATGCCCGGTAAATGGTTCACCATATCCCAGTTTTCACTGGAGACCAACTCTCAACTGGGACTGGACCTCAGGTCCAACCTTGCGGGTGGCGTTGGCCGTAGCATTATCAGGACCAACAGTTCCCATCTCTTCTGGAGCGCGGGGTTACAAATAAACAGGGAGATATCTGTTTCACTGAAACAATATAACCTGGAGAGTATCGCCATTTTGAAGTATTCGTTGTTTATTTATCATTCACCGGAGGTCTCTTTCAATCTGCGGGCCGATGTGATTCCCAGTCTTTCAGACGCAGGAAGGTTCCGGAACAATATTGATTCCAGCCTGAAATGGGAGATCTTTAAGGACTTCTTTATAAAATGGTCCGTCTATTACAGTTTTGACAGCAGGCCACTATCTGCCACTGCGGCAAAGAGTGACTGGGCCGTAACATTGCTTGGACTGGAATATAAGTTATAACAACCATAATTTATTGAACTTCTGAACATAAAATTATCATATGTGTTATTTCTCTACATATATATCTCATAAGCGAATATTTTAAACAAATGAAACACAAAGTATTAATATTATTGGCCTTTCTGGCGGCCTGCTCACCGGTCAAGGTGATCACGGATACAAAAGCCGGTGCAGATTTTTCTGCATTCAGGACATTCAAAGTTGTGCAATTTGTGAATGAAGAGGACCAGCAGGCCAATAAGTTCAGGATCAATCCCATGAACCGGGAGCGGATCAGGGAAGCCATTGAACAGAATGCTGAAAAAAGGGGAATGAAGCGGGTTGACAGTAATCCGGATGTGGTACTGTTGTGGGCCACCGATGTAAATATCGAAAAATCTTACTCCTCTTCCACCACCTATGCAGGTGGACCTTACTGGGGTTACCGCGGCAGGTATTATATGGGTGGACCGGCCTATACAACCACCGATGTGAATGAATATTATATCGGTAAACTCACTGTAGCCATCGTTGTTCCCGGAGAGAAGGAGATGCTGTGGTACGGACAGGGGCAAAAGGATATTTCCGGAGATGCGGGGAAAGCAGAAGAGACCATCAACCTGGTTGTTGGCAAGATCATGGAACAGTTTCCCATAGGTGCAGCAACCGGTCATTGATCAATGGAGGGCATTTTAATTACAATCAATTGTATGATGGTTGCACCGGATATGGTCTTTCCGGGACCGTCTTTGTTTAACACCTAAAAACAATCAACGTGGCATCAACTGCACTCAAAGCTGTAAATGAGTTGAAAGAGAAGATGGGGTTGTCGATCATCGGACAGGAGAAGATCATCGAACGGATCCTGATGGTCTTGCTGGCCGAGGGTAACCTGCTGCTGGAAGGATTGCCCGGCCTGGCCAAGACCCGGGCCATCACCAGCCTTTCAAAAAACCTGGATGCCGGGCTGAGCCGGATCCAGTTTACACCCGACCTGTTGCCTTCTGATATAACCGGAACGGAGGTTTATCAGCCCGAGGCGGAAGAGAAGTTCATTTTTCAACCGGGTCCGGTCTTTAACAACCTGATCCTGGCCGATGAGATCAACCGGGCACCTGCAAAGGTACAGGCAGCACTGCTGGAAGCCATGCAGGAGCACCAGGTTACAGTGGCAGGAAAGACCCATAAACTGCCGGAACTCTTTATGGTCATGGCCACCCAGAATCCCATTGAGCAGGAGGGTACCTATCCCTTACCTGAGGCGCAGATGGACCGTTTTCTGCTGCATGTGATGGTACAATATCCCGATACCGAATCAGAGAAGAAAGTGCTGAGACTGGTAAGGGGAGAGGAGAATGCGGCTCAAAAGAAGCATGCAAAGGTAAAAACCATTCCCCAGCAGACCATTTTCAAGGCCAGGGAGGAGATCAACCAGGTACATGTGTCAGAAAATATTGAGCAATACATTGTCGATCTGATCAATGCAACCCGCTTCCCGGGGAAATACAGTGAACAACTGGATACCTGGCTTGACTATGGAGCCAGTCCGCGCGGGTCTCTTGCCCTGGAGAAGTGCGGACGGGTCAATGCCTGGATGAACGGAAAGGATTTTGTGGCTCCCGATGATATCAGGGCCGTTATACACGATGTGCTGCGTCACCGGATCGTCCCCAGTTACGAGGCCAATGCCGACGGGATTGGTAAAGGAGAGATCATCGATGAGTTACTAAAACTGGTGGCTGTTGTGTAATATTGCTCAGTGGAATAGTACTCAGTGAATTAGTATGCCCAGGGAAGTTATACATGACAGTAAAGAGAGAAAGGGGCCGCCAGAGGTCTATGTGACTCTGCGCGATCTGATCGGGTTGCAGCATGATGCCCATGGATTCAGCTTTCTTCCCCGGCATACCATTCAAAGCATGTTGTCGGGACGGCACCGTTCCAGGTTACGTGGCCGCGGGCTCGATTTTGATGAGGTGAGGAAATATGTGGCCGGGGATGATATCCGGAACATCGACTGGCGGGTAACAGCCCGGGTGGGGGAGACCCACTCGAAAGTCTTTACCGAAGAACGTGAAAGGCCGGTATTGCTGATTGTAGACCAGTCCTCATCTATGTTTTTTGGCAGCCGGGTCTGTCTCAAATCGGTGATTGCAGCCCAGGCTGCTGCACTGGGTGCCTGGCGAACCCTGGAGGTAGGCGACCGGGTAGGGGGCATTGTTTTTGATGACAATTCGCTGGACTATGTGACCCCCAAACGGGACCGGAAAAGTGTGCAGCGGATCCTTCACCTAATAGCTGTGCGGAATCAGGCATTGGAGCCTAAAAACAGCCATAAGGGGAGCAACCAGCTTCTTGAGGCCCTCAAACAGGCACACCAGTTGGTTACCCATGATTACCTGCTTGTGTTGCTCAGCGATTTCAGGGGATTTGATGACCGGGTGATGAAGATCCTGATACAACTTACCCGTCACAATGATATCATTGCGGCACGGGTGACCGACCCTATGGAACAAAAGCTCCCCGGGGCCAACCTTGTTCTTACCGACGGAGTTTACAGAACCGCCCTGGATCACAGAAAGAAAACCCAAGCCCGGATTAATACAAAACTGAGCGATACCCGGCAATACCTGGAAGCGCGTATGAAACGGTTCGGTATCCCCCTGCTGGAGTTCAATACCGAAGAACCGGCGTCTTTACAGTTGCGCAGGATGGTCGGGGGGGCGGCAAGAATAAGAAAAATGAGTTAACAGGTGTTTATCTTCGATCAGATGAGTGTTTCGGAGCTGACGGGTTCATTGTTGTCAGGATATCAGCTGGAGCTGGGTGCACCCTGGGTCCTGTGGCTAATGCCCCTGCCGCTGTTGATGCTCCTGTTGCCTCCCATGAAATACCGGGCCGAGGCACTCTTTGTACCCTTCTTTAAAGAGGTACTGGCCGTTAAAAAAGAGAAGCCATCGAAAGGGATCCCGGTGACAGGGCGTAACTGGTTCCGGGTGATCCTGATGTGGCTGGTATGGATCTGTCTTGATATAGCACTGGCATCACCCCAGCTGGTGGGCGAACCTGAAAAGCAGGTTAAAACGGCCCGAAACCTGTTGCTTAATGTGGATCTTTCACTGAGTATGGAGACCAGGGACTGGATCTCGGCCGGCGGAGAACCTGTAACCCGCTGGGAGGCGGTGAAGGAGGTGATGGAGGAGTTTATCGATATGCGGGAGGGGGACCGTATGGGACTGGTGCTTTTTGCTTCCCAGGCTTACCTGCAGGTCCCTTTTACCAGTGACCTTCAGGTGGTGCGCAACCTGCTGAAAGAGTCGGAGATCGGACTGGCAGGTGCCAAAACGGTTATTGGCAATTCCATCGGGAAAGCCGTTGAGTTGTTCGCGTCGGACAGTTTACAGGAGCGGGTGATGATCCTGGTGACTGACGGGGAGGACAGTGGTAGTGAACTTCCACCCCTGCAGGCGGCCCGGATGGCTGCACTGGACAGCATCACCATCTACACCATCGGGATCGGAAGCGTTTCTTCAGGAATCTATGAACTGGATGAAACTACGCTGACAGCCATTGCAGAGGCCACAGGAGGGGCCTACTTCAGGGCCAGTGACCGGGAAGGACTTCTGGAGATCTATTCCCTCCTGGATGAGATGGAACCCATCGAGTATGAAGATGAGGATTACATTCCCAGGCGCCTGATGTTCTACTACCCGCTTTTAGCCGCATTTGGAATGGTAGTTCTTTTCCATCTGCTGGCCGGTCTGTTTTCCACGTTCCGGTTCCTGTTAAACCGAGTCAAACCTGAAGCATAAGATGGTGGACGGACTGATCATATTGTTCTCATGGCAGGATCTCTGGTTCCTGCGTCCCCAGTGGTTCTGGGGTTTCATTCCCGTGGCTGCCATTGCCCTGATGTTCCTGGTCACTTTCCGGCGAAAGGAGGAGTGGAAAAGATCCTTCTCCAAAGCGTTATTACCCTTTGTTACCATTCCGGGAACCCGGAGCCAGTTCCTGCTGCCCAGGATCTTCCTGCTCCTGCTCCTGAGCCTGATGGTTACGGGACTGGCCGGACCCACATGGGAGGAGAGGGAGCACCAGGGAAACAGGACCGAGGCAGGGCTGGTCATTCTCCTGGATCTTTCCAACTCTATGCTGGCCGAAGATATTCAGCCCAACCGGCTGGAGCGGGCCAGGCTTAAACTGAAAGATCTATTTGATGCGCAACCCGGAATTCAGACAGCACTTGTGGCCTTTGCAGGGAGTGCCCATACCGTGGTACCATTTACCAGGGATTATCCGGTCATCGAGAGCCAGATGGAAGCGCTCCGGCCGGATATTATGCCCATGTCGGGCACCAACCTGGATGATGCATTTGATCTGGCCGATTCATTGTTACGAAGGATTGAGGCCCCCAGTTCTATCCTGCTGGTTACTGACGGGATCGGGCAACAGGATGTGGAACGCATCCGGGAGAGTTCCCGGATTTCCCGGGTGGAGATAATGATCCTGGGTACACCCGGAGGGGCGACCATTCCGGGGGGAAGGGGGGTACTCAGGGATAGTACAGGGGCCCCGGTGGTAGCCGGATTTGATCCCTCCATACTCATGGAGCTTGGGAAAAGCCCCGGGGTGAATATTGTAACCGTGACCCTGGACGAGAGTGATGTGAAGATCATGGCCATGCACATCCGTGAGAACCTGGAGTTTATTACCGATCCTGAAGATGCCGAAACTGAATGGAAGGACGTCGGTTTCTGGATCCTGATCCCCGTCATGCTGTTGAGCCTTTTATGGTTCCGCAGGGGCTGGATGGTCCACTGGATCTGGCTGCTTTTCATTTTAAATTTAAACGGATGCAGTAATCATAGCGATTTCAGGATGGCCGATCTGTTCAGGACCCGCGACCAGCAGGGACAGCATCTGCTGGAGAAAGGATATGCCGGAGAGGCAGCTGAACGGTTTGAATCGGCAGCCAGGAAGGGGTATGCTTATGCACAGGCGGGTGAACCGGAGAAGGCGGTGGAAGCTTACAGCCGGGAGACCAATGCCGATGGGTTTTACAACCTTGGGGTCCTCTATGTCGGTATGGGGGATGTGGAAGCTGCCAGGGAAGCGTTCGTAGCGGCGCTGGAGATGGATCCCGGGATGGATGTGGCCAGGGCGAACCTGGAGCGGGTGGACCACGTGCTCGATTCGTTGTTCCTTGCGGGGGAGCGGGATGCGTTGAAAGATGAGGATCAGAAACCGGATCAATTTGAAGAGCCCGGTAAGCAGGCGGAGAATCAGGAGCAGGCCCAGGAGAGCGATCAGAAGTTTGAAGGGAAGGGGGATGTAGAGGAGATGGTCACCAAAGAGGCGGATGAGGCCTCCATCGATTTTTTTGATACGGGAGGAGAGCCTGCCCCGTTTGATCAGCAGGAGGCAAAGCAATCGCTGTTGCGCAGGGTGGATGAAGATCCGTCCATCTTCCTGCGCCGGAAGTTTGCCCATCAGTTAAGGAACCGGACACAAAAACCAATAGCAACTGAAGAGAGCTGGTAACATATCATCTATTGCACTGGCAATGCTGTTTCTCTCTGCAACTTTCGTGGTACGGGCTGAATCAGGACCTGCCAATATCTGGGCTTCGGTGCAGTTCAGTAAGCGAAGCGTGGTGGTGGGGGAACCACTGGTCGTAACCGTGACCGTTTATACCAGCACCTGGTTTACAGCTCCTCCCCGTTTCGGTGAAATACAGATTCCGAAGGCTATGATGGTGGATTACCGGCAACGCTCCGGCGCCACACAAAAGACCATCGGAAACAAATCCTATCCTGCCATTGAAAAGAAGTTTGTGGTCTACCCCTTCAACATAGGAGAGAACCGCCTTCCCCAGCTGACCATTGTAACCGAATCACCTCCCGAAGGGGATTACAAGGGCAGGAGAAGGGTGATTAAATCACCTGAACGTACTTTTACCGTACTGTCTCCGCCGGAAGGGAGCTATTCAAAGAAATGGCTGACAGCCTATCATGTAAATCTTACTGAGCAATGGGATCAACCCCTGGATCAGTTGATGCAGGGGGATGTGCTGGAGCGCCGGATCACCATGCAGGCTTCCGGGGCCCTGGCAGCCCTGATCCCGCCGCTGGAACCTGAAAGTGGTGGTTTTGGCAATGTCTATACCAAACCGGCCCGGCTTGGAAATGTGCAAAACGAAAACAGCTTTACGGGTACCCGGACCGAGAGATGGACCTACCTGATGGAATCGGCAGGTAACTTTACCATTCCGGGGATCAAAGTCTCCTGGTATGATCCCCTCTCCGGAAAGATGGAAAGTGCTGCGATTGCACCCCGGGAGATTACCATTGCAGAGAACCCGGACATGGACTTTCTGCTTACCATGCAGGATTCGTTGCAGGCGCTGCTGGAGGAAACGGGCGAAGAGGTTAAGAAGGAACCCTTTGAGTGGATGGGACTGAACTGGTGGCAACTGGCTGTGGCTATGCTGACCGGCCTGGTAATCATCTATCTGTTCGTCAGGGTGATTCGTCGCATCGTTGTTACAGCCAGGAGACACAGGGTGGCGGCTACTGAGTCGGAAGCATACTATTTTGAAAAGCTGATGAAGGTTTGCAGGGAGGGGGATCCTGCAAAAGTGATGGAAGGGCTGATCGCCTGGTATGACCGGTACAGGGAGGGACGTTATGACCCGGGTTTCGAAAACTTCCTCTGTGCGGCCAGTGATCCCCGCCTGAATGAAAATTTTATCCGGCTGGAAAGGATTGTGTTTGCAGGGGAGGAGCAGGGTGACTGGAACGGAAGGGACATGGCCGGACTGCTCAGGGAAGCCCGGAAAAAATTAGCCGTTGGAAACCGGCAGGAAAAGGAACCGCCTTCCGGTGAGTTGAACCCGGTGGACAGAGAAACGGAAAGGTGTAATCCAATCAACTAAAAGAACCTCATGCAGGATACGATCTATATTACAGGTATTGAACCCATGATCCCACCGGAGGCGGTACACTTCTGGCCCCCGGCACCAGGCTGGTATATGCTGGCCGGACTGCTGATGCTTCTGCTGGTTTTCCTGGCATACAAGCGGGTCATCCACAGGAGAAGGAACCGTTACAGGGTCAGGGCCCTGCAACAGATGACCGAGATTATAAGATCGGCAGGTGACGCCCCGGATCAACAGGCCCTGCTTGCCCTGGGCAGGTTGCTGAAGATCACTGCACTGGCTGTTTATCCCAGGGAAAATGTAGCATCCCTTACCGGAAAGGAGTGGATAGGCTTCCTGACAGAGAGTTGCAGGTGCACAGAACCAGATGATGTGGTGGAATCGCTTTTAACACGGGCAACGCTTCAGCGTCCCGGAGAGAATGCTATTGATAAGGATGACTGGCAGCGCCTGATCTCCTTTGCCGGACAGTGGATCCGGAATCACCGAACATCTGGGTATACATAGTTGTTTATAAGTATCGTATCGGACTTAAAACATGTTAAAATGGAAAATCTAACAGCAACATTAAAAGAGATCAGGTCACAGATCAGGCAGTCATTCATTTTGACCGGGCCAGATTATTACAACTGGATGGAGAGATCATCGGAAAATTTGAGCAGTTAAAGATCAATGTTTTAAAAGGCGCTGTCAAACTGATTACCCATCATGAAAATGCATACTTATAACACAGGCGCGCAGGTTGCGCCGGGCACTATTTAAATTAATTCTTACATTTTAAATTTTATCGCATGAAAAAACACACATTTTTAGTATTAATCCTTCTCATGCCGTTGATGATGATGGCACAGAAGCATGGAAAACCAAACATCCTGGTGATCTGGGGTGATGACATTGGCCGGTCCAACATCAGCGCCTACACCATGGGCCTGGTTGGCTACCATACCCCGAACATTGACCGCATTGCGAATGAAGGAGTAATCTTTACCGACTACTATTCAGAACAGAGTTGTACAGCCGGTCGTTCATCTTTTATTACCGGTCAGAGTGTTTTCCGTACCGGGTTAAGTAAAGTGGGGTTACCCGGAGCTAAGGAGGGCATTTCGGAAAAAGATCCCACCATTGCAGAGTTGTTAAAGCCGCTTGGATACAAAAC